>CAZSTU010000209.1:0-5497 GCA_964609745.1 uncultured Halanaerobiaceae bacterium | reverse complement strand
ACCATCGGTTTCACAGTATTTTTAACCATCTCTGCAAATATAGAAGAATAAAGCTTTTTCTTTTCTACATCATGGGGCAAGCCCATGGACATTATAAAATCAAAACCGAGCCTATCTGCAATTCTCACATTTCGTCCCACATCAGCTAGAGTAGAATTACGTATTGTCCATTCTTCAATATCAATATTATAGAGGGCATCGGATCCGGGCCCAAAGTAAGTATTGCCTGCCTTAAGGCACATACTTTCCTGGCCATGCAAATTATAAATAGAGATTTCATTCTTTGACTTCTCTAATGCAGCTTCCACCATTTTAGGTGGAATTAAAATACGATCACCATCACGATGAGCTCCGGCTTTCAATAGCAGCTCCTCTGCTTCTTCATGATCCAGATTAACCCCTGTATTGGCCAGTACTTTCAGGGAAGCCCGATGGATTTTGTCCGCCTTATTATCATCAATGAATATAGGTTTTTTCATTATTAATCAGCCCCTGGTTTCTGTAAAATATTTTTTCCCCGGATAAATGAATTATTTTCTCAGAATTATCTTAATATTTACCGGTACTATAAATATAGTTAACTCTTTATATCTATATTACTGATTTAAACCGGAAAAGAAAATGAATTATTTTATCTTATATTTGTATTATATTATCTCTTTATCTGGTGAGCATTCTCCTATACTGGCCTGGAGGCACTCCTTCTCTTTTTTTAAAAACACGGCTAAAATAACTGACATCATTATAGCCAACCCTGGAAGCTATTGCCGCCAGAGTCAGATCAGTATTGACCAGATAGCGCCTGGCCTCTTCCATTCTAATCTCTGTCAGTAATTCAAAAATAGTTTTATCGATTTCATTTTTAAACAGCTTACAGAGATAGGATTGACTTACATAGACCTCTTCCGCCAGCAGGGGCAAACTGATATTCCGGTTATAATTATGCTGTAAATATTTGACTGCTCTGCCCAGTTCTCTCTTATCAGAGTGATTATGCCTGCGGTTTAAAAAACTGATAAAATCCCGAACAAAGGCTTCAATAAAATCAAACTTGCGGGAAAAATCCTGTAACTTGTTCAGATGATTTATTATTGTTTCTTTGAATTTAAAAACCCGGTCCAGGTCCGCATTTAATTCAATTGCAGCGCGAGAAATTATAACAATAATCTCCTGTAAATAAAACTCGAGTTGCCCTGCCTGCATCACGGTAGATTTCAGGGTTTTAAGTATTTCTCCAACTATTCTATGAGCAATAACGGTCTCACCATTTTTAAGGGCCTGACACAGTTCCGCATCAATTTTTTTCAGCAGGTCTACAGGTTTATCCTCGGGCAACTTATAATCCAGCCATTCTTCATCATGAAGTAGGATATTTATCAAACGTTCGCTTATTTCTATAAAAGGCTGTCCCTGAGGAATCTCCAGCAACGGTAAATTAAGGTTGTCCGCAACTTCACACATATTTTACGGTATAGACTCAAAATAATAACCATGTTCTATCCCTACGGCAGCTACCCCTTTATCCGCCAGATCCCGGAGAAATTTTTCCTGCACCTTCTTGTTATTTTTTACCCCATGCAGACAGGTTAACATCACCTCTCCCCCTCTAAGCCAGTAGACCATCTTGGCACTTTCTCCCATATGTACCCAGCGAATACTGTTATCCATATTTTCCTTACCGGCTATTACCTTTACCTTTTCACAGACAGATAGGGAAAGCGCCTTTTTTACCGTTAAATTCATTACGGAATCCTTCTTTCCTCTTTGGTATTGGTATATTATATCAAGCTATATTTATTAGTTCTCCGGTAACAGCCGTTATTCCTCCTGCAATCATGATTATATTTGATTATCGGTCAATTTTCAAGTTTATTGACTACTATTATATATATTCCTATTCATCACTATTAAAGACCTTATCATAATAATTGGAAAAAGTGAATAGCAAAAATAATTATCTTTTAAACAAAAAAAATTCAAAATAAAAAAAGGTTTTTTTACTTTCATATATAATATAATAAATATAGTGTTTCGTGCGCGCACACATTCAGTAAATTTATTATTTTTCGAACTTTCGTGCACGAACACGAAGATTTAAAATATTTCAAATAGGTGGATTGATATGAATGATAAAGTTACTATAAAAGATATTGCTGAAGCAACAGGAGTTTCAAGAGGAACTGTAGACAGGGTTTTGAATAATAGAGAAGGTGTAGCGGAAGAAACAAGGAAAAAGGTTATGAATAAAATTAAAGAATTAAATTATCGTCCCAATAAGCTTGCCAAATTTTTGGCCCTGCAAAATACATATGATTTAAGAGTTATAATTCCATCAATGCCGGAGGTCTTCTACTCACAGGTTAGAGAAGGCATTAAAACAGCCCATGATGAACTAAAAGATTTTGGCATCAGGGTTAATCTTTATCCCGATAAAATTACTAAATCATACCCGGAAAAAAAATTCATAGAACAGGCAATTACAGCTGAAGCAGATGGAATTGTTATCCTACCCATAAAAACTGAATTGATGAAAGAACCCATAAATAAAGCTGTGAAAAAGGATATTCCTGTGGTTACTTTAATCTCGGATTTAAAAGACAGCGAAAGAGTCTGTTATGTGGGCTTAAATAATATTAAAGGTGGCAGGCTGGCCGGTGAACTGATGGGTAAATTATTAAATGGATATGGTAAAGTTGCTGTGTTTGTAAATTACCTTTTTAACTCCTGTAATTATAAGAGATATTCAGGATTCACCGAAGTTATTAACAACTACCCGGATATAGACATTGTTTCTAAACTGGAAAATGAAGATGAGGATGAAATAGCCTACAAAAAAACGGAATATTTACTTGAAACATATCCGGATTTATCGGGTATTTTTGTGACAAACGTCTGTTCTGGCGGGGTGGCAAAAGCTCTCATGGATAACGACCTACAGGGAAAGATTAGATTAATCGGATTTGATATTACTGAAGAAATAAGCCGGTTCTTAAAAAAGGGAGTTATTTATGCGACAATCTGGCAGGATCCATTTAACCAGGGATATCAAGCTATGCGCTGTCTCTATGAATACGTGATTGAGGGTAAAAAACCCGCTTCAGAAATACTCACTAAGCCCAGACCTATTTTTATTGAATCCCTTTCAAACTATTAGGAGGTGATATCAAGAAAAAATAGTTGGACTCTGTACAAAAAAGACAATAAAACAACGAGGAGAGATGACCATGAAAAAAATTTTTTGTTTAAGTTTAATCTTATTTCTACTGTCAGGCATTGTATTTGGTTTTGCAGGTCTAAGTAACAATGTGGCCATTGCAGAGGATGAGGAACTCTATATTGAAATTTCCATGCTGGGAAATCTGGACTATTTTTATGACCATAAATTGGGAATGGAAGAAGTTGGAGAAGATCTCGGTGTAAAAACTCGCTATATGGGGCCTGCTGATTGGGATTTATCAGCTATGAGTAATGCCATGGAACAGGCGATTTCAATGGATCCTGATGGTCTTGTAGTTGTTGGTTTTGATGACACGATAACTCCCCTGATCAATAAAGCAGTAGATCAGGGAATTCCGGTGGTTACCGTTGATGCTGACCTGCCCGATTCAGATCGTCTATGTTTTGTAGGCACCGGTAACAAACAGGCCGGTTTTAAAGGAGGAGAAAAACTGGCATCACTGGTCAATGAAAAAGGAAAAGTAGCAATTATGACCAAACCGGGCCAATCAAATCTGGAAGAAAGGGTTAGTGGTTATAAAGAAGCACTGGCTGAATATCCAGATATCGAAGTTGTTCAGGTTGTTGATACCCAATCAGATGAGGTAGTAGCAGCACAGGCAGCTTCATCTTTACTGCAAAAATATCCTGACCTGGCCGGTATTGCCTGTGTCGAAGCAGCCGGTGGATCCGGAGCAGCAACTGCAGTCCGGGAAGCTGGAAAAGTTGGAGAAGTTGAAATTGTATCAATGGACCGCGGAGCCCAGATATTAAATGACATAAAAGATGGAGTAATTTCAGCCACACTTGTTCAACAGACAGCCCTTATGCCCTATTACGCTGTAGAAATAATGCATAATATCGCCAATGACCATATCCCACCTATAAGCTCGGACAACGAAAAAGCAGGTGTACTGGGAGTTCCAGAAACAATAGATACTGGAATAATCGTTGTAGACCAATCAAATTATGAACATTTCATAAGAGACTAATCTTTATAGGTAGAGAAGGATTGTCCTTCTCTACCTTTTTCCATCAAATTTTTAGAGTGGAGGTGATAGGCTATGGAAAATAATTTTGTACTCCAATTAAAAAACATTGAAAAGAGTTTTCCCGGAGTAAAAGCACTTGATAGTGTTGATTTTTCATTAAAAAAAGGAGAAATTCATGCCCTTATAGGTGAAAATGGGGCCGGGAAAAGTACTCTAATGCACGTACTGGCCGGTATTCATCAGCCTGAAAAAGGGTCAATAAAAATAAATAACCGCTCTGTAAATATTGATAACCCTCATCAGGCCACTAAATATGGCATAGGAGTAGTTTTCCAGGAGTTATCTCTGGTAACTAAATTATCAATTGCCGAAAATATATTTGTCAACCGGCAACCTATTAAAAAAAATGGATTTATAGATAAAGAAAAGTTATACCAGAAAACAAATAAACTACTGGAACTCTTTAAATTAGATTTTTCTCCGGCAAAAAAGGTGGAAAAACTATCTACAGGTGATCAACAGTTAATAGAAATTCTCAAAGCAATCTCACAGGAACCTGAAGTATTAATTCTGGATGAGCCAACTTCTTCTCTTAGTAAAGATGAGACTGAGAGATTATTTAACATACTTCAAAATTTAAAACATAATAAAGATATTTCAATAATTTATATAACTCATCGTTTAATTGAATTATTTGAGTTATGTGACCGGGTTACAGTTCTCCGCGATGGTAAATATATAGGCACCAAAAATGTTTCTCAAACCTGTGAAGATAAACTGGTAACTATGATGGTGGGAAGAGAAATTAAAAATATATACGGTCAGCAAAACAAAGAACCCGGTACCCAATATTTTGAAGTGAGTAATATGAATTCTCCGGGAAAATTCAAAAATATTTCCTTTTCCCTGAAACGGGGAGAAATACTGGGATTTTTTGGACTGGTTGGTGCCGGCAGAACTGAACTTGCCCGGGGTATTTTTGGTCTGGATCCTGAAGCTAGTGGTAAAATAACTATGGAAGGAAACAGATTAAAAATCAATAATCCCGCTGATGCAATAAATTATGGAATCGGCTATTTAACTGAAGATAGAAAAAACAGTGGTCTATTTCTTGATTTCACTCTAAAACAGAATGTTATTTCGGCAGATCTGGGAAGATTTAGCGATGGTTTCCTTAAATTTATGAATGAACAGCAGATTAAAGGATATGCTCAGGAACTCATTGATAAATTTAAAATTGTAACTCCTTCGATTAATGCCAGAGTAAGAAAACTATCAGGGGGAAACCA
>CAZSTU010000208.1:0-5497 GCA_964609745.1 uncultured Halanaerobiaceae bacterium | reverse complement strand
AGAAATTGAACCAGAAAAAATCGATGATATTGAAAATATGACTGAAAAAGAGAAATAGAATATCTTAGTAAAGTTGAGCAGCATGCTGTTGATGCCTCTACAGAACTAAATACAAACGTACACTCCAGCAACTCCAATACCAACTGGATACGCTAAGATAAAAGTACCCCATTATAGATTACGAAATCTGCAAGAAATGCTCAATTAAAGTATACCACATCCAGACCCTATATACCAAAATCCAATAAATCAGATCAAATTTATATTACCAGTATTAACCTTTCCCTGATACGTTTTTAGAGAAAATTTGTTGAATTGCAAGAGTAAAAATATATTTTTTATAGTTATCATACATAAAAGACATAAAGCCGGAATAAAGGAGATCTTTTCCCTTATACCAGCTTTTTTATCTTAAGGATTTCATTCATTTTTCATCAGCCTCTCCAGGTTTAACCCAATCTGGTTATGAATTTTTGTCAAGGCCGGGCTGATTTTTGCCCGTGCATTTTAGCCTTGACAAAAATTTAATAATCAGGTTATAATTAACCAGGAGAGGATGGAAATTAAATCAAACTTCAAGAGAAATATTAGCATTTTTCAAACGGTAACTGTCACCATTCATATTTAAAAAAATAGTTTTATGAGCCAGCCTGTCTATAATAGCTGTGGCAAGCGTAGGGTCTCCCAGAAAGTCGACCCATTTAGAGAATTCCAGATTAGTTGTAATGAGGGTACTTTTGGTTTCATACCTTTCAGCAAACACCTGGAAAAGCAGGCTGGCTCCTTTTATATCATATGATAAATAACCGAGTTCATCTATAAGTAACACCTGACATTTATTAATTTTTTTAAGATATGTGATCAGTTCTTCATCTTCTTTAGCTTCACTCATTTCTGTTACCAGTTCAGAGGCTTTTTTAAAATAGACATTATAGCCTTTTTCAATTGCTTTTAAGGACAGAGCAGTAAGTAAATGAGTTTTACCAGTCCCGGGATTACCGATAGCAATTATATTCTTTTTTTCTTCAATATATTCACAATCCACCAGTTTTTTTACCTGTTTTTGTTTAAGATGAGGAAGTCTTCCATCAAATTCAAAGGTATCAAGTGTCTTTAACAGAGGGAATTTAGCCCTTTTAATACGTCGTTCTATGCTTTTTTGTTCCTTTTCCTCCAGTTGTTTTTCTAACAGGGTTAACAATCCCTCTTCCAGTAGTTCGCCGGGACTTACATAATCATCATAGTTAGCTACTACAGAAAGTTTCAACTCTTTAGCTAAATTTCTAATTTCTTCTTTTTTAGTTATTTCCATTACCATTATCACCCTTTAGCATCAATTTATCATATTGTGTTAAATCCACCTTTTCTACCTTAACAGAGGATGCAAACTCCTGAGTTTTAACTTTTTCATTTTGAATATCAAGATAAAAACAGACAAGACTGTAATTAGGTGATCGGCTTTGATTTGCCATTTTAACTGCCCATAGAAGCTTATCTTTTTCAATATTTTCCGCCAGTTTAAGAATAGAGACCAGCTGTTGGTTTTTATCCTTTTCATTACATAATTTTTTGAACTCAATTAACTCTGCCGGCATAACTCCCTGTTTAAGGGGTTTAGCATGGTCAATAGCCCCTGGCTTTCTTTCCAGTAGTGAAAGATAGTGTTCAGGTATATACTGGTGATCATTATTCTTTTGAGCTTTTTTATGACAATATATCATTTTGCCCTGAAAATGTATATATACCTTAAAAGGAGTAATCCGTAAAGTTACTTTTTTACCTGCCAGTGATGGAGGTACAGAATATTTAATCCCTTGATAGTGTACCGTAAGATCAGAATAAACCCTGGTAGTTACAATTTTAGCAGTATCTAAAGGTACCGCCGGTAACTTTAAAAGTTTCTTTTTATCTTCAGAAAACATTTCTTTAATAGTTTTATTGTAATACCTTAATTTATGATTTTGACAATAGTCAATACATTTTTCAGTAACTATGTTTTGTAGTTTTTCAAAATCCTTTACTCTCGGCATTGGAGTTAAAGCTAACTTGCGGGCAGTGGCCACCAGGTTTTCAACAAGACCTTTTTCCCACCCAGAAGCAACATTACAAAAGACAGAGGTAAAGGCATAATGGGCCTCCAATTTTTTAAAACGTTCCTGTTTAACTGCTTTCTTCCCACTACCCTTGATAACAGCAGTTTTGAGATTATCATAAATACACGTTTGTGGTACTCCCCCGAAAAATTCAAAGGCTTTAACATGAGCCATAAAAAAGCTTTCTGTTGATTTATCAGGATAAACCGACACATGGATTGCTTTAGAATAATTTAGGACAGCACAAAAATATGATATTTTTCTTTTTACACTGTCTATGTAAGCATAGGCTTCACCCCAGTCAATTTGCATAGCTTCTCCTGGTTGAAAAACAAGAGGGATAAAAATTTCAGGTTTCTCCTCTTTAATTTCTCTGACATATCTTCTGACTGTAGATTGTCCAATAGAAAATCCCTTTTTTTCAGTCAGTATGAGCCAGATAGATTTAGCATCCAGTCTTTGTTTTTTTGGCTGAGCTTTATTTTTTTCAATTAGTTCTATGATTATGGGTTCAACAGCCTCTCTTAATTGAGATTTTCGTTTAATATTTGTTTTAGTATCAGGAAAAACGTCACCTTCACAATATTTCCGTATAGTCTTTCGGCTAACACCTAAAAGACGGGAAATTTCCCGCTGACTTCTTTTTTCCACCAGATAAAGTTTTCTAATTCTTTTATACTTTTCCAGACTGATTGTCAACTACTTCACCTTCACTTTCATTTGTATAAGTTTTCCCCGGGGAAAAATCATGATGTGTCAGTTGATAAAATCTCAAGGCATATTCCCCTGTTTTGTGGAGGAAATTCATAAGTTTCTTTGATCTATCATGTGTTTCAATGGCAGCCAGACTTAACTCGATTTCACCTATTATTTTAATCATAACTTTTAAAGCACTATATAATTTATCCTCAGCTGTAGGTGATTTTTTCTTCTTTTGCCTGCGGATTCTCTTAATTTCAGGCATTAATTTAGCTATTAACTCCAGTGCTTCCCGGGGATTTTCCAGTATATTTACTTTCAAAGATTCCAGTATCTCCGGATTATTATATGCTACCACTAACTTCTCTACTTTAGATTTGGGTATGCTATCTCTAACTACTTTACTGGCAAATTCTAATTGTAGGCCTTCGGGTAAGCGTGCAATCTCTTGAGCAGTATGACAGGATAATTTCTTTGATCTCACAAGCTGGATTACACTCTCATTTAATCGTTCAATTAAAGTAAGTCTCTTACTGACCCAGCTGACTGATTTACCAACTAAGTGAGCAATATCTGCCTGACTGTAGGAGCCTGTTTTAATTAGTTTTTGTAATATTAGACCCTCAGATAGGGGAGTAGGGTCCTGTTTTAGAGAACAAAGAAGCAATGATAATTTATCAGCTTCAGTATCATCCCTACATTTAACTACTACAGCCTCAGTCTTTTTTAATCCTACCTCCTGTAAAGCCTTCAGCTCACATTCTCCTGCAATCACCATATAGCCTCCATCTTCACAGGGGCGGACAATTAAAGGTGTTAATAGTCCATATTCTCTGATAGTTTTAGCACACCGCTCTACATCCTGAACCATTGTCGTAATTGACAATACCTTATTGTGACGAATACAAGCCAGTTCTAATTGTTTAATATTACAGTTTGTTTTATCCATAAATCCCTCCTTTGATATTAGCATACCATTTTTTTTGGTGCATGACATCATAAATTTATTCATCCCATTTTTATGTATATATGTAATATATATCCTTTTATAGTTAAAAAAATTATTAATAGACAAAAAATCACTTTATATTTTTTATATAGCATACAAGATAAACCATTTAAGGGTAATTATGGTAGTAGATGAACATAAAAAAACAGGGAAGCAAAACAAAAATATTTTTCTTTGAATTCTAAAAAAGATATTTACCACCGCTTTTAAAAAAACAATCATAAATTAAATTGCTACAATAAGATTTAAAATCCTTTAATATTGGTTGCAGTATTGAAATTAATTTACAGACAATTTGATGGGATAAATCTTTACATAGACAGTAATGAGGATTAACTGTAATATGTTTTTGGGTGCTGATAAGAGGGAAAAGTATTTCTATATTCTTTTTTAGTTTTTTTAAAGTACGGGAAAGAGTGGAATGGCTAAAAGTTTCCAGACCAAATTTCTTTTTAACTTCAATAGCCACTTTTCGCATACTTAAATTGGAGGTTAGATAAAGGGCTACAGCGTAAAGATAGACATATACAGGATATTTTTTCCGGGGGATTATTAGTGAAGGACATATTATAACTGGTAATCTAACAGAGGGTAACTTAAGTTGAGGGCAGAGAAGATAATATTCATGGTAGTTAATGGTGATTTTATATTCTTTGTATTCGTAAGAAAACATATCATTTTCATATAGAATATTGAGGATATCATCACTAATCCAGGCTATTTTACCTTTATCTATATTGATTATTTTATTGATTAGTGTTATTATCATTTTAGACACTTCTTTCAATGATATTTTTTGTTTAAGCAAACTAATTTTATCATTGATTTACGGAAGTGTCTATTTTTTTATTGGGGAATTTTTAGAAATCACTGAAGAAAAAAGTTCTGTTTTGTGGTATACTTTTATCTGAGCAGTGGGGTAGAAAATGGTATACTTTATTTAGAGCGTATCCAATGAAGAGAAGACAAAATATTTTTTACGTCTTGATATTAAAGATTTTTTTGATTCAATTAAGTCTGATATAATTTGTGAAACATTAAAATATTATATCGAAATTGATGGTGGTAAAGAAAATGATGAAGATACAGTTTTAGGTGTCGTAACTGGATTAACAACTATGGATGATCATTTACCTCAGGGAGCAGTTACTTCACCATCATTATCAAATATAATTTTTAGGCAATTAGATATAAGAATTCAAAAATATTGTAAAGAGCTAAAAGTAAGATATAGTAGATATGCTGACGACCTGCTATTTTCTTCATATAACCCTTATTTGTTTAAAAATCAGTTTACAAAAAAAATTAATTACATTATTCATGATAAAAATTTTAAATTGAATCTTTCAAAAACAATAAAATCTAAAGATGAAATTTCATTAAATGGTTTTGTGATAGGAAAAAATATTAGACTATCTCGGAAAAGAAAAAGTGATATTTCGAAAATATTATTTTTATACAAAGGTCAACCAGTAAATGATTTTATTAATTATTTAAATCAGGATGATTATATATATAGAAATAAACGACCAGATTTTAATTCAGATTCAAATAATGAAAAGTACTTTTTAAATCAGGATGATTTAATTAATTATCTAGCAGGTTATAGATCTTTTTTGATTAATTGGATACCCATAAAACAGGGTAAGACACAGAAAAAACATATTAATTTAATAAACAAAGTTGAAGAGCTTCT
>CAZSTU010000207.1:0-5539 GCA_964609745.1 uncultured Halanaerobiaceae bacterium | reverse complement strand
GAAAAAAGGAAAGGAAAGATTGATTGGCCTTTCAGCAGGGTAAAGGATATTATCGGCCGGAGGGAAGAAACCCTCTGGTTTACTAATCAAGAGGGAAAAAAAGAATTTATCCATCCAATTGTACTTGTAGAATTTTTTGTGCGTGGTCTAAAGAAATTTCAGGTTATTCAAATAGATGAAAGATCTTTTAACTTTCTAGCTGTAAAAACTGATGAATTTACTCGAGATCAGGTAAAACAAAGGATAAAAAACAGGTTCGATGATTTGCTATCTGCCAAAAACCTTGATAATGTAGAATATAAAGTAATTTTCACAGATGACATCCTCCCTGATCCTGAAACCGGGAAATATAAATTGATAAAAAGTAAAAAAATTTAATAGAGGGTTTACATTATAATCATATGTGGTATAATTTAATTGCAAATTCAAGAATAATAAAATTTTATTTATAATATGTATAATTATTATCCACAAAATTAAAAATCTGGATAAAGCAATTTATATTATGAGGAATGATAATTGATGTCAGTAAAAGCAAAAATAATGACTATATTTGGTACAAGACCGGAAGCTATAAAGATGGCAACGGTTGTCAGAGAATTAAAAAACACAGAGGAAATTGAACCACTGGTTGTAGTTACAGCACAGCATAGAGAAATGCTGGATCAGGTACTTTCTCTTTTTTCTATTAAACCGGATTATGACCTTGATATTATGCAAAAAGAGCAGACGCTGGCTGATATCACCTGCAGAGTGCTGCAGGGTCTGCAGGATATTTATGAAAAAGAAAATCCAGATATGATACTTGTTCATGGTGATACTTCCACTACCTTTGTGGGAGCTTTGGCTTCCTTTTATAATCATATAAAAGTGGGCCATGTGGAGGCAGGATTGAGAACATATAATAAATATTCTCCCTTTCCAGAAGAAATGAACAGGCATTTAACAGGTGTGCTGGCTGATCTGCATTTTGCTCCCACTGAAAAGGCTGCCCGTAATTTAAAGAATGAGAATATATTAGAAGACAAAATCTTTATTACAGGGAATACGGTTATTGATGCACTACTGAAAACAGTAGATGAAAATTATCAATTTAAATTAGATGAACTAAAAAAAATAAATTTTGCCGACAAAAAGGTTATACTCCTGACTGCCCACAGGCGAGAAAATCTAGGCAAACCAATGCAGAATATTTTTGCAGCAGTCAGACAGCTGATCAAAGAAGATAAGGATCTTGAGGTGATTTTTCCCGTTCACCTTAACCCAAAAGTAAGAAGACTGGCTGACAGCTTTTTAAAAGACATAGAAAGGATACACCTTATAGAGCCGTTGGATTATAAACCATTTGCCAATTTAATGTCTTCTGTAGATCTAGTATTAACTGATTCCGGTGGAATACAGGAAGAAGCTCCGGCTCTCGGCAAACCTGTTCTCGTATTGAGGGATACTACAGAAAGGCCTGAGGCTGTAAAAGCCGGAACAGTTAAGAAGGTGGGAACTGATCGGGAAAAAATATATAATTTAACCAAAACCCTGCTTAATAATGATCAGGAATATAATAAAATGGCACAGGCAGTTAATCCTTATGGTGATGGCAAGGCCAGTCAAAGAATTAAGAATAGATTGCTGGCAGAATTTGAGATTTTAGATGAAGCAGGAGACGAATTTAGACCTGATAATAAGGGGGGAGATAGATGAGTTATGAACAAAGAGAAGAAGAGTCCATTGAAAGCTATAGTTATTGGGGTTTGGTCAAAGAATTTTATAAACATTATTTAAAAAACTACAAATATCAATTCTTTGGCATACAGCTTTTGCATGCAGTAATAGCAATCTTAACCCTGATACCTCCATTAATTATGAGAGAAATGATAGATGAAGCTATTCCCAATGGGAATGTCAGGAGAATAATCACCCTTGTTCTTTTTGCACTGGCCGTTTTTGTGGTTGGGGCTTTACTCCGTTATTTAAGAGTATATCACGGGCACAAAGTGGCTCAATATGTGACCCGGGACATGAGAAATGATTTATACAATCATTATCAATATTTATCATTAGACTTTCATGATAATAAAAAAACCGGGGAATTAATGTCAAGGGTTATTGATGATTTGAACCGTTTACAAGAATTTGTGCATCATGGTCCAGAAGCAATTATTGGTTCACTTGTTTTACTGGTAGGAACTATTATTATTTTATTTTCATTAACTGTAAAACTTACCCTGGTTACTTTGATTTATGTACCAATTCTTTTGTTTTTTGCCTATAAATTGATGCAGAATATGCATCAGGCCTTTCGAAAGACGCGCAAGGCCAAGGCAGAATTAAATGATCGACTGGAAGATAATCTGGCCGGGATTAAAGTTATTAAAGCTTTTGTTAATGAAACATTTGAATTTGAAAGATTTAATGATCGAAATCAACAGCATGCCGAAAATCGTCTGGAGGCTATCTGGTATATAAGTATTCTTTTTCCGGGATCTCGTCTGCTAAATAATTTTGGGATCCTGGCCATATTGAGTTATGGAGCTTTTTTAACTTTAAACGGAAGTATTACTGTAGGTACCATTGTAGCTTTTTATGGATATTTACTCCAATTTAGAACTCCTCTTTTGAGAATTGTACGTATGACTCAGGATCTAAGTCGGTTTTATGCCAGTGTTGAACGCTTTTTTTCACATATTGAAATTAAGCCTGAGATTCAGTGTAATGAAGGTGATATGAAAAAGGACCGGCTTGAGGGAGAAGTTGAGTTTGATAATGTTTACTTTTCCTATATTGAAGACGAAGGAGTTCTTTCTGGTATTTCTTTCCGGGCAGAGCCAAATCAAACTGTAGCCCTTGTTGGCCCCAGTGGGGCGGGGAAGACCAGTATAGTACGTTTGATCCCCAGATTGTATGAAGTAAATGGAGGACAGGTTATGATTGATGGTATAGATGTTAGGGACTATGAACTAAAAGAATTACGAAAACATATAGGTATGGTGATGCAGGAAGATTTTCTCTTTTCAGATACTGTGGCTCAAAACATTGCCTATGGACGTCCTGATGCCAGCCAGGAAGAGATAGTACAGGCTGCAGAAGATGCCAATGCCCATCAATTTATTAAAGAGCTCAAAAACGGTTATGATACACAGGTTGGGCAGAGGGGTATAAAACTTTCTGGAGGACAGAGACAGCGTATATCTATAGCAAGAGCCTTTTTGAAAGATCCTAAAATATTAATACTCGATGAGGCTACTTCCTCAGTTGACCTGGAAACAGAGAGACTAATACAGGAGGCAGTGGATAAAGTAGCCAGTGGCCGAACAACATTTATTATAGCTCACAGGCTGGCGACCATTGTTAATGCTGATATGATACTTTTTGTGGAAAATGGCAAAATAAAAGAACGCGGTAATCACAAAGAACTTATGGCTTGTAATGGCAGCTATCGACGTTTTTATGAGATGCAGTTTAAAGGGGAAAATGCCGTATAATTAAATAAAGGGTATAGATTATTAAGGCCTGTGGACCTTCCGGTTTGCAGGCTTTTTCCTTTTTTTGTAGAATAATATATATAAGATATTTAAATAATTTATTATTCCTCTCTTAAAGAATTTTACTTGACGGGCATATAATATAGATGGGGAGGGATAATAAATAGTGAAATTTAGAAAAATGGCGGACGGACACCGGGAAAAAGCTAATATCAATACTGCACTGGTATTAAGTGGTGGTGGGGCTAAAGGAGCATATCAAATTGGAGTTATTGGGGAATTGCTCTGCAGTGGAATAACTTTTGATTTAATAATTGGCTCTTCCATTGGGGCATTTAATGGAACTCTTGTGGCAGAGTTCATAAATAATGGTCTTTCATCTTCTGAGATCAGAAAAGAATTAAATTATGTATGGTCAAATATAAAAGGTTTTTTGCCTCTGGATTGGCCGGGGATATTGAGATATATTTGTTGCCCCTGGCAGATAAGATCAATTTTTAGCAATCATAATATAAAAAAAGTGATAAGTTCCTATCTTGACCCCGAACGCTATTTTAATCATTATTCTATCTGCCAGTTAAGCATAGTTAGCACTAATTTTGATAAAAGAGAAGTTGAAATATTTGATTATAATTCATCAGTGAAAGTTAAAGATGCCGTGCTGGCTTCGACAGCCTATCGGATTGGTTTGCCGGCAGTGATGAGTGATAACAACAACTATGTTGATGGTGGCTTACTAAATAATGCTCCTTTAAAAGAAGCTGTGCTCTGGGGAGCCAGAGAGATATATATTGTATTCCTTACTCCTCTAAAAATAATTGAGAAGGGAAGAAGTAAAAAGGGTGAAAATCAACCTCTTTCTGCCTGGCAGATATTGAATCAACTACCTGAGCTTATTGGTAATAAATTGATGTATGGAGATCTTGTCAGAGCAGAAGAAATAAACCGGCTATTGTCTTTAATAAGTAATTATCATAAAAGATTACCAGCTCAATTTTTAAATTCTTTAATAGAATTATTTGAACTGAAAAAGGAATATGATAGAAGAGTATTAAAAGTAATTAAAATTGCACCAAAAAATGAACTGGAGCCACCGGGAACTGCAGGTTTTAATAAAACTAAAGTATTAAAGAAGTTAATATTGCTCGGGAAAAGAGATGCGCGAGATATCTTAAAGCAGTTATAATTAAGGAGGTTGATAAAGGTGGCAGGTGGAGATCGCAGGCAGGAAAGAGAACGAATGATAGAAAATCAGCTTATTAGCCGGGGGATAAGTGATGAAAGAGTACTGGAAGCCTTTCTGGAAGTACCACGCCATTTTTTTGTTCCTGCTGCTCATAGACGTCAAGCCTATGCTGACCGTCCTTTGCCTATAGGAAAAAATCAAACTATCAGTCAACCCTATATTGTGGCTCAAATGATTGAAGAATTGAGATTAGACAAAGAAGATGTGGTGCTGGAGGTCGGAGTAGGTTCAGGTTATGCAGCGGCTATTCTTTCTCAAATAGTAAAAAAGGTATATGGTATTGAGCTATATGAGGAATTAATTGAAGAAGCAGAAAAAAGATTTGATGATCTTGAGTATAATAATATTGAATTAAAACAGGGAGATGGGACACTTGGCTGGGAAGAAAAATCCCCTTTTGATGGAATACTTGTTAGTGCGGCTGCCCCTCATATACCACAGTCCCTCTGGGAACAATTACGTAATGAAAAATATATGGTAATTCCAGTTGGAGATAAATTTGTGCAAAAACTGATGCAGGCCAAAAAGACTGCTGAAGGCGAAGTTATTAACCGTAATCTGGGGATGGTTCGTTTTGTATCATTAAAAGGAAAAGAAGGCTGGTCCTGAGGGGGGATAAAGGATGATGAATACTTTTGTAAAAAATATCATTTTTGTAGCTATAGTTATGCTGGTGGCAGTGTCTGCTGCATATTATGTGACACAGGTAGATACAGGTGAAGATAATGTTCTCAATGTCACTAGAGATGATCTGGAAGGCGAAAAAATTGTACATACTTCTGTAAGAAATGGGTTCAAGCAGATATATATAACA
>CAZSTU010000206.1:0-5546 GCA_964609745.1 uncultured Halanaerobiaceae bacterium | reverse complement strand
AGTAATTGGCCTGACAATTGATCCTCTTTTGTTAAATGAAATTAGACAGGAAAGATTAAAATCACTCGGACTCAGTCCTGAGTCTCAATATGCATCCCGGGAAAGAATTAATAAAGAACTTGAATATGCTGATAAATTTATGCAGGAAATTGGCTGTCCTGTAATAGATGTTACTAATAAATCCATTGAAGAATCAGCCAATGAAGTAATGCATTATATTGAATAAGATAACGTCAGATGAAGTATGAATAACTCCACAAAATGGTAGCAGGAAGTAATTGAGCACATTCTAGTTAATTTATAAGTGGGGAGGGAGCTTAATGTTTAATAGAGAAAAAGCTGAAAAAAGAGAGGAAAAAATTTTATCCCCCCATGCTACTTTAAGTAAAGATAGTCAGGGTAGATTAAAAAAAGAAAGGGAATGTGATATTAGGACAATTTTTCAACATGATCGCGACCGAATTATACATTCAAAAGCTTTTCGCCGTTTAAAACATAAAACTCAGGTATTTATTGCCCCTGCAGGTGATCACTATCGTACCAGATTGACACATACACTTGAAGTATCTCAAATCGCGCGCACAATAGCAAGGTCATTATGTTTAAATGAAGATCTAACAGAAGCAATTGCTCTTGGACATGATCTGGGCCATACCCCGTTTGGTCATGCTGGAGAAGAAGCTCTTAGTGAAATTTCCAGTAAAGATTTTAAGCATAATAAACAGAGTTTGCGGGTAGTAGATCATATAGAAAAACTTAATTTGAGTTATGAAGTAAGAGATGGTATTTTGACTCATACAGGAGAGAAATTACCTTCAACACTTGAAGGAAAAATCGTACGAATATCGGATAGAATTGCCTATATTAACCATGATATTGATGATGCTTTAAGGGCTGATATAATCAATACTGACGATCTCCCATCTAATGCAATAGAAGTACTGGGAAAAAGTCATTCAAAAAGAATTGATACAATGGTAAGGGATGTAATTAAAAATAGCTGGCAAAAAGGAGAAATTAAAAGAAGCAAAAATGTTAAAAAAGCAACCAATGAATTAAGAAAATACTTATTTTCAAAAGTATATATTGGTTCACGCCCAAAAGAAGAAGAAGAAAAAGGTCAAAGATTACTTAAATATCTCTATAAATATTATTTGTCTCATATTGAAGAAATTCCCCATGAATTTAAATTAAAGGATAAAAAGACTAACATAAAACAACTTGTAATAGATTACATTGCAGGAATGTCTGATAGATATGCCATAAGTAAGGGAGAAGAATTATTTATTCCTACTCCATGGGTAGAGAATGACAATTATTAGATATTATTATTTATTTTTACTTATTATCTAGCAGGACTTTTAAAATATTTATCGAAATATAGTATAGGATGGTGAAATATGACGGCCGAAAACCGTGATTTTGTTAATGAAGTTAAGGAAAGAGTGGATATTGTTGATGTAGTCTCTGATTATGTTAATTTAAAAAAAACAGGCAAAAACTATAAAGCTCTCTGTCCCTTTCATAAAGAAAAAACTCCTTCATTTACCGTTAACCCAACAAAACAATTTTATTACTGTTTTGGCTGTGGTGCAGGAGGAGATGTTTTTAATTTCTTAATGGAAATTGAAAATATTACTTTTAAAGAAAGTTTAAAATTACTGACAGATAGAGCTGGTCTTGAAATGCCAGATCAGAGTGAAGCTGACCGAAAAAGAGCAAAATTGCGGGAAAAATTATTTAAGTTAAATGACCTGGCAGCTAAATTTTATAATTATTTACTTCAAGAACACAAAGTCGGAAAACAGGCTCTGGAATATCTTGAAAATAGAGGTTTTGATGAAAATGATATTAATAGATTCAAACTTGGTTTTGCCCCGGATAAATGGGATTCTCTCTTAAATTTTCTTGTTAATAAAGGTTATAAACCTCAAAATCTAGTTAAAGCAGGGTTAATTATTAAAAAAAATAATAATAAACTTTATGATAGATTTCGAAATAGGGTTATTTTCCCGATATTTAATATCAGGGGAGAAGTACTGGCTTTCGGTGGTAGAATTTTAGATGAAAAGATTTCACAACCTAAATATTTAAATTCACCAGAAACCCTCATCTATGATAAGGGTAAAAGTCTATATGGATTAAACAATGCACATTCTTCATTTAGAAAAAAAAATGAGGCAATAGTAATGGAGGGTTATACTGATGTACTTACTGCCCACAAATTCAATATTAAAAGTGCAGTAGCTTCTCTGGGAACTTCTCTCACATCAAAACAGGCCAGGCTTTTAAAACGCTATGTATCCAGTGTATATATAGCATATGATGCCGATACAGCTGGAACTGGTGCCACCCTGAGAGGTCTAGATATTTTAAAAAATGAGGGTCTAAAAGTCAGAGTAATAGTTCTGCCACCAAATGAAGATCCTGATGATTTTATACAGGATAAAGGAGAAAATGCATTTTTAAAATTAAAGGAAAAAGCCCTTACACTCGTTGAATTTAAAGTTAATCAGATTTTAAATAAATATAATGTGGAAGATACTGAAGATAAAATTAATATTACCCACAATGTGGTAGAGATAATTGCTGAATTAGAAGATCCGGTAGAAAGAGAAATATATTCACAGCAGATAGCACAAAAATTAGATTTAGATACTAACTTAATATATAGTGAAGTTGAGAGGAAATATAAAAATAACAATAAAAAGGATAAAAATGATAAAAACAGATATACTAAAAATGTTAATAAGACAAAGACAGCAAATAGTATAAATATATTAAGACTGGAAAAAAATATTTTAAAAACTTATATTGACTATCCAGAGATAAGAAATTTTATAAAAGAAAAGTTGGAAGCAAAACATTTTCAAAATAAATCTAACCAGAATATCTTTAAATTACTTAAGAAAAAAAAGATAACAGAAGATCTTTCCTGGATTGAAGATATTAATAATAAAAAGTTATATAACTCTATTATGAAACTTATAATAAATGAAGAAAATGAAAATGCTCTAAAATGTATTGAAGGATGGATAAAAAAATTAAAAAGTAATTATTACTTTAAGCAAAAAGAAAAATTATATAAAAAATTGCAAAAAACAAAAATAGAGACAGATACTCTTAATAAACTACTTGTTATTTATCAAAAACTAAATATTGAATCCAGAAAGGAGGTAATATAGATGGTTGAAAAAAATGCAAGTCCATCCCAGGTAAAAGAAGTAAAAAATCTTATTAATAAAGGAAAAGATCAGGGCGAATTATCATATGAAGAAATAATGAACGCTCTGGAGAAAATTGACCTGGAAGAGGAAGAGATAGAAGAAATATATGATATATTCAATGATATGGAAATTGATATTGTTGATAAAATAGATGATGAAGAAGAAAACAGTGATGAGGAAGACGACGACGAGCTTGATCTCAGTATTCCTAAAGGAGTGGGTATAGATGATCCTGTGCGCATGTATTTAAAAGAAATCGGCAAGGTCGATCTTCTCTCAGCCGATGAAGAGGTAGAATTAGCCAAACGTATGGAACAGGGAGACATGCGGGCAAAACAACAACTAGTTGAGGCTAATTTGAGACTTGTGGTAAGTATTGCGAAAAAATACGTTGGTAGGGGACTGCAATTCCTGGATTTAATACAGGAAGGTAACATGGGTTTGATGAAGGCAGTTGAAAAATTCGATTATAAAAAAGGTTATAAATTCAGCACATATGCAACCTGGTGGATAAGGCAAGCTATTACCAGAGCTATTGCTGATCAGGCTAGAACTATAAGAATTCCGGTTCACATGGTGGAAACAATAAATAAACTGATAAGGGTCTCCCGCCAATTATTACAGGAAAAAGGCAGGGAACCTACCTCTGAAGAAATAGCAGAAGAGATGGACCTATCACCGGAAAAAGTAAGAGAGATAATGAAAATTTCTCAGGAACCCGTATCTCTGGAAACACCCATTGGTGAAGAAGAAGACAGTCATCTAGGAGACTTTATCGAAGATGAGGATGCGCCTGCACCGGCATCTGCAGCTTCTTATATGTTGCTGAAGGAACAACTGGATAATGTTCTCGATTCATTAACTGACAGAGAAAAGAGAGTGCTTGAACTCCGTTTTGGTATAGAAGATGGCAGGCCGCGGACTTTAGAGGAAGTTGGAAAAGAATTTGGAGTAACAAGAGAAAGAATTAGACAAATAGAAGCTAAGGCCTTAAGAAAATTAAGACATCCCAGCCGCAGTAGAAAATTAAAGGATTATCTTGATTAAGCTAACCGATAATAATATATATTAGGATTAACCTTGTTCTTATTGAGCAAGGTTTTATTTTATGAGTTAGGGGAGGTAATAAATTTATGACAAATATCCAGGAAATCATCTCTATAATCAACAATCTTGCTCCGCAAAAACTTGCTTATGATTGGTATAATGTTGGATTACAGATTGGAGATTTTCAACAAAAAACTAAAAATGTATTATTATCTCTAGATTTTAATAAAGATGTTTTAAATGAAGCCCGGGAAAAAAACTGCAAATTAATTATCACCCATCATCCTTTTATTTTTAATGATTTGAAAACCATTCACACCCAAACCGAAAAAGGAAAATTAATTTTTGAGTCCATAAAGAATAATATCTCAGTTTTTTCTGCCCATACCAATCTTGATGTAGCTAATAATGGGTTAAATGATTACCTGGCAGATATATTAAATTTAAATAATATTGAAATATTAAAAATTGAAGATGAAAAACCCTATTTTAAACTAGTATTTTTTGTGCCTGAAAAATATTTTGAACAGGTTAGGGAAGCAATATTAGCGGAAGGTGCTGGCCATATAGGTTCTTACAGCAAAACTTCTTTTTCAACAGATGGTGAGGGAACTTTTCTCCCTGGAGAGGATAGTGATCCACACATCGGTATGAAGGGGGAATTTACAAAAGTAAACGAATTTCGAGTGGAAACCATAATTAAAAGTTCTCAGGTTAATTCTGTTATAAATAAACTTAAGGAAAAACATCCCTATGAAGAAGTTGCTTATGATTTATATCCTCTGGAACAATATAAAGAAAAAATTGGTCTGGGAAGAATAGGTGAATTAAAACATCAGAGCAATTTAAAAAAATATTTATTTCTGGTTAAGAATAAACTGGGACTTCCCGAGATAAAATATGCAGGTAAGGACCCTTCATCAACTACAATAAAAAAAATAGCTGTCTGTAGTGGAAGTGGTGCTGACCTTATTGGTACTGCAAAATACGCTCATGCTGACCTTTATATTACAGGTGATATTAAATATCATGAAGCACAATACGCTGAAAATATAGGCCTTAACTTACTTGATGCCGGGCATTACTGGACGGAAAAAATTGTAGTTAAATTATTAAAAGATTATTTAGAAAAAGAATCAAAAAATAACAATTTAGATGTTCAATATTATATTTCAGAAGTTAATACCAACCCCTGGCAGTATATTAATTAAAAATTTGCAGATAATTAAACTAATATCAATTTATCAATATTTAATATTTAAATTTTAAAAA
>CAZSTU010000205.1:0-5554 GCA_964609745.1 uncultured Halanaerobiaceae bacterium | reverse complement strand
AACAAGTTCCTTGCTTTCCATGTCAAGTTCTCTGGCCAATTCATAAATTCTTATTTTACCCATATATCACAAACACCTCCACAAAAATTAAGTTAGCTGTCAGTCATTCATTCTTGATCTCCTCCATTAATTTTTGATATATTTCTTCATTAATTTTAGTTTTCAAAGCCTTACTCAGTTGGTTTTTCTCCTTTGCCATTTTCAGACAGTCCAAATTGGGACATATATATGCACCCCTCCCGGGCAAATCACCACGGGGATCGACTCTTATCTGATTTTTATTATTGACAATTCTCATTAGTTCTTTTTTATCTCTCCTAGCACCACAACCAACACATTTGCGAATAGGGCTTTGTCTCAAGTTCATTCCTCCCATTTTCAGCTAACTCAGTTTTAGATTATCTTATTTTTTTAGCTTTCTTTTTTATTCTTTTTCTTCCTCATTTATAACATTAGAATCTTTTATTTCTGATTCCTTTTTGATATCTACTTTCCAGCCAGTTAATTTAGCAGCCAGACGGGCATTTTGCCCTTCCTTGCCAATTGCCAGTGATAACTGGAAATCTGGCACAACAACCCTGGCTTCTTTTTCCTCATTATCTGCTATAACCTCCATAACTTCTGCTGGATTAAGAGCATTGGCTATTAGACTTTTAGGGTCATCATCCCACTCTATAATATCAATCTTTTCACCATTTAATTGATCTACAACTGCCTGAACTCTCATACCTTTAGGTCCCACACATGCTCCTACAGGGTCTACATCTTCATTACGTGATATAACAGCCATTTTAGATCTACGACCAGCTTCTCTGGCCACCGCTTTTATTTCCACTGTACCATCAAAAATTTCAGGTACTTCAAGTTCAAAAAGTCTTTTTAATAATCCAGGATGTGTTCTCGAAACAAGTATTCTAGGACCCTTTGTTGTAGAACTTACTTCTACAATATATAATTTTATTCGTTTACCCTTTTCATAAAGTTCACCCGGGATTTGTTCTGATGGAGGCAAAAGGGCTTCAGTTTTACCCATATCAATTAATATATTATCATAATGAAAACGCTGTATTGTACCGGTTATTAATTCACCTTCTTTGTTTTTGTAATGCTCATAGATAACATCTCTTTCTGCCTCCCGTATTCTTTGCATCACCACCTGTTTAGCTGTTTGAGCAGCAATTCTTCCAAAATCAGCAGGTGTAATTTCTTCTTCCACTATATCTCCTATTTCATTGTTGGGATCAAACTCTCGGGCTTTATCCAGTGATATTTCTTCCTGTTTGTTTTCTACATCTTCCACCACCTGTTTTCTTGAAAAAACTTTTACTTCTCCACTTTCCTCAATAATGTCCACTCTTACATTTTCCTTAGATCCATAATCTTTTTTATATGCAGAAAGTAGAGCACTTTCTATTGCTTCCAGTAATACATCTTTTGATATCCCTTTCTCTTTTTCAATATCATCAAGGGCATTAATAAATTCTATGTTCATTAATCAACTCCTCCTTATACTAACTAGATAAGATTATAAATCAACGTTTAAATGGGCTTCAGCAACTTTCTTAAGGGGAATCTCTATCACTCCTTTATTATTTTCTATATAAATCTGTCCGTTATCAAAATTCTTAAGAATGCCAACAAACTCTTTATTACCATTTATAGGTCCATATGTTTTTAGCTTTATCTTTTCTCCCTTAAACCTTAGATAGTCTTCTGGTTTTTTTAGGGGTCGTTCTATCCCTGGAGAGGATACCTCCAAAATATAACTTTGGGAAATAGGATCTTTTTCATCCAGTTCTACACTCAACATTTTACTAACCGTTTCGCAGTCCTCCAGGGTCAAATCTCCATTCCGATTTTCTATAAAAACACGCAGAATCCAATCAGAACCCTCTTTTTGATAAACAACATCCACCAATTCCAGCCCCTGCCCATTTACAATAGGTTGAGCCAGATCACTAACAGTTTCTGTTGTTTTGCTCATAAATATAACTCCTTTCACAAAATATTACCATAATAATCTCACTACATCTATTTTAACCAGATTTTATATTAATAATAATTAAAGAGTGGGGAACCCCACTCCTCAAGTACAAAATATCACCTATTACACCTTTTATAATTTTACCATAGCTTTATATAACATGCAAGTAATACTGAACTTTGCCCTAAAAATACCCTAAAATATTAAATTTAAAATAGAGACAGTTGGTTTTTTTCCGGAAGATCTGATATACATCCGTGTTCTTTTAAGACTTCTACCACAGTTTTTGTAATACCAGTTCTATTTACAAGATCTTCAACAGATTTAAAGTCACCATTTTTTCTTGCAGTTACAATATTTTCTGCTGCACTTGTACCCAGTCCCTGCAAACTGATCAGTGGTGGTAATAAACCATTATCAGTAATTTTAAAACTATAAGAGTTTGAATTATATAGTTCAACTTTTGTAAATTCAATGCCCCTTGCCATGGCTTCGAGCACAATCTGTAAAACCGTCAGAGTACCCCTTTCTTTAGCGGTTTTTTCATTTCCCTTATTTTCTAATTTCTTTCTTTTTTCCTTTAAGTATTCATAACCTCTAGCCACCATTCTGGCATCAAAATCACCAGCTTTTATAGTAAAAAAGGTGCGATAAAATGCCTGAGGATAATGAACTTTAAAATAAGCAATACGATATGCCATCATAACATAAGCAGCTGCATGAGCCTTGGGAAACATATATTTAATTTTTTTGCAAGAATTAATATACCAATCAGGTACCCCGGCTTCCTTCATTATTTTTTCCTCTTTATCAGTTAATCCCCTTCCCTTACGAACATGTTCCATGATCCAAAAAGCACTGGAAGGTTTCACTCCTTTTTCCAGCAAATAATTCATAATATCATCTCTCACAGAGATAACTTCAGATAATTTTGCTGTATTATCTTTAATTAAATCTCTGGCATTATTAAGCCAAACATCAGTACCATGCGAAAGCCCACTGATTCTCACCAGTTCAGCAAAAGTAGTAGGCATTGTTTCCACAAGCATCTGTCTTACAAAACTTGTACCAAATTCGGGAATACCTAGAGTACCAACTTCAACTCCTATCTCATCAGGGCTGACATCAAGAGATTCGGTAGAAGAAAAAATACTCATTGTATCAGGGTCATCCAGTGGTATACTTTCAGGCTTAACACCTGTATCATCCTGCAACATACGAATTGAAGTTGGGTCATCATGACCAAGTAAATCAAGTTTGAGAATTCTACCACTAATTGAATGATAATCAAAATGAGTTGTTTCCACTTCTGTTTCCTGATCATTGGCTGGATGCTGAACGGGTGTAAAATCATGAATATCCTTATTTTTTGGCACCACCATTAAACCACCTGGATGCTGTCCTGTTGTTCGTCTCACACCCGTACAACCCTTTACAAGTCTGTCAACTTCTGCTTTGCGTAAGTTAAGTCCCTTATCATCCATATACCCTCTGACAAATCCAAAAGCTGTCCTATCGGCAATTGTAGAAATAGTTCCTGCTCTATATACATAATCCTTACCAAATAAGTTTTCGGTTTCTCGGTGAATTTTATTTTGATATTCACCGGAAAAATTCAAATCAATATCAGGCACTTTATCCCCCTCAAAGCCCATGAAAACTTCAAATGGTATATCAAAACCTTCTTTTACAAGTTTAGTTCCACATTTAGGACACCTTTTATCAGGCAAATCAATACCTATATCACTGTCATATTCCGGTTCAAAATTATAAAAGTTACACTCAGGACAGTAATAATGAGGGGGCAGGGGATTTACTTCAGTTATTTCACACATTGTGGCCACTAATGAAGAACCAACAGAACCCCTTGACCCAACAAGATAACCATCTTCAAGTGATTTCTTTACAAGTTTATGAGAAATAAGATATATAACCGAATAACCATTTTTGATTATTGCCTC
This sequence comes from uncultured Halanaerobiaceae bacterium, assembly GCA_964609745.1. Taxonomy (GTDB): domain Bacteria; phylum Bacillota; class Halanaerobiia; order Halanaerobiales; family DATFIM01; genus CAZSTU01. The sequence goes on along the minus strand of CAZSTU010000205.1, from coordinate 1,609 downwards.
CAGCTCTTTTTCAAGCCGCTCTTCCACCATTGATGGTAGGTCAGTTCCATAAATTTCTTTAGCCCGCTGATAACTCATTTCCCTTATTTTTTCTTCTGAGCCTTCAATTTCGGGAGTAAATAAACCATCCGGCATTGGTTTAATGCTGTCTATTTTTTCATTTATATTTTTAGTATTTTCTATTACAACTTCTCTAGCTATATGTTCATCAAAATATGAAAACTCTTCCATCATTTCATCAGTTGTTCTATAATACAGGGGTGGTTGTTTATCTGCATCATCATATTTTTGGCCGGTCTGCAATATTTCTCTGAATATTTTATCCTCACTATCGAGAAAATGAACATCACCTGTGGCTACAACAGGTATATTTAATTTTTTACCAAGATTATAAATTTTTCTGTTAATTTCTTTTAATCTATCTTTTGATTCTATTTTATGGGGAACCATAAATTGGTTATTATCAAGTGGTTGTATTTCAAGATAATCATAAAATGAAGCAATTTCTTTAATTTCTTTGTCTGATTTTTGCTTAAGTATAGCCCTAAACAATTGTCCTGCCTCACAGGCAGAACCTATAAGTAAATTATCCCGACACTGTATCAGCTTGCTTTTTAAAATTCGCGGTTTGCGATAAAAATAATTTAAATGTGATTCAGATACCAGTTTATATAAATCTTTTAAACCCTTTTTATTTCTGGCAAGTATGGTAGTATGATGTGTGGGTAATTCTTTCCAGCTTATCTGGCCGGTTAACTGGTTTATACCATTTAAATTAACTATATCTTTACTTTTTACTTTTTTGAGAAGTTCCAGCAAAATTTTTGCAGTAGCAGATGCATCATCTTCTGCCCGGTGATGGTTATCCAATTTTATATTAAAATGTTCCACTAGAGTTGAAAGTTTATGATTTTTTTGATCTGTTAGAAGAGCCCTGCTAAGAGCGAGTGTATCCAAAACAGTCAAATCTTCCAATTTATGATCTGTCTTATGAGCAGCATTTTTAATAAAAGAATAATCAAACTCAGCATTATGAGCCACAAGAATAGAGTCTTCTATAAAATTTAAAAAATCAGGTAAAATTTCTTCAATTACAGGAGATTTTTCAACCATTTCATTGGTAATACCGGTTAAATCAGTAATTTCACCTGAAATATTATTTTGTGGTCTAATCAATGAACTAAAACGCTCTATTTCTTCTCCATTTTTAACCTTAACCGCTCCAATTTCAATGATTTCATCTACACCGGGATTTAACCCTGTTGTCTCAAGGTCGAAAACAACATAAGTTGTTTCTTCTATTTTATCATCTCCGGGATTTATTATTATAGGTTCTCCATCATCTACCATATAGGCCTCCATACCATATATAATCTTTACATCATATTTTTGTCCGGCCTCATATGCTTCAGGAAATCCCTGTACTACTCCATGATCAGTAATCGCTATAGCTTCATGTCCCCACTCACCGGCTCTTTTTATTACTTCATCAATATTTACAACAGAATCCATGGCACTCATCTGAGTATGTAAATGTAACTCGCATCTTTTGTCAGAAAAGTTATCACTTCTTTTATCAGGATATATTTTCATCATGTCATTTACCATT
>CAZSTU010000204.1:0-5566 GCA_964609745.1 uncultured Halanaerobiaceae bacterium | reverse complement strand
ATACCCTCCCCCTTGTTTATTTTCTTTAATTGTATTATTCCAGACCGTACTTGTCAATTCATTGCAATTTTTTATTATTTGTTAAAGTAATAACTTTAATCCTATTTTAACATGCCTGTACGGCGAATTTGAGCTTTAACATTGATATTAACGGGTATATCCTGGTATATTTTATCCCAGTCATCTTCTATTTTTTTAAATTCTTCTGGATATTTTTGATGAATAGAATCAGCAATTCCCAGAATATCTGCTTTATGCTGGCGTCCCTTTTTCAGCGCATTATAGATTTCATTATTTACAACTTGGGCAAATTTTTTATTGAGATTTTCTATTTGTTCATCCTGGGTTAAAGTTAAATCCTGTTCCAGTTCTTCGATGATAAAACCCTCTGTTTTTACATCAATGTCTACAGAGAAATTGCTGCCATCATAATGAGGATTAATATCACTATTAACTCGATAGATTTCAATAGAGATCCGTCTGGTCAGTTCATTTTCTCCCGTATTAATTACAACCGGTCCTCTAATATTATCAGGCATAAATATCCAGTTATATCCTCGAGCCTCTTTACGGGTTAAAAAGTCAACCAGTTTGTCTCCTTTAAACAAAGCCCCACCGGAAGCATAAATAAGGTTTTTGCCATCCCCACTCTGACCTTCTTTTGAACTTGATGAAGAATCAGAAGAGCTCTCTTCCTCAGAAGGAGGGCCTCCCGGTTTCAGTTCAATGGCCGAAGTAACCGGATCGCGATATTTATTTAAAAGATTGGTTTCAAGTGGTATTATTTCAGAAGCAACTATAGTGCCTGAAGCACTGACACCATTTAACATTATTTTTATACCACTGGCAGTTATATTATCAAGATAATGGGTTTTGTTTAAAATATTACTGGCATCTCCTTTGGAGATAGCTACAACGACTCTTCCCCTGATTTCTTTATTTCGCAGGAAGATATCCAAAAAAGGATTGATCCCCTGTCTGGCCAGTTTTTCATTAATAATTACTACTTCATTATGACCGTAAAAAGGAGAGCGTCCTATCTGCTTAATAAGGTTACGGTTGGCTTCATAGACAGTGTAACCTGTACTTGAAATAAGCTCTGATGCTATCTCCCCGGGGGTTTGTCCCTGGGACCCACCTCCAGGTTTAACTATTTGGACAGAAAATTTAATTCTGTCTTTTTCCTCAGCCGGGTCAATGGCAATTCCTTTAATAAATGTTAATTTATCAAATTCACGGGCATCCCAGCATCCACCAAAAGGGAGAAGGAGGAGGCAGAGAAAAAGGGCTAGAATCAGCTTACGTTTTTTTGTCTGCAAAATTTACCCCCCTTATTTTACTGATTACAAGCAGCAGAATCGGAAAAAAAACCAGTATAGATAGAAAATAGGGAGTACTGGTCAGGATAAAGTTATTTAGTTCTGTGAAATTTTGAAATAGATTAAAAGAAATATAAAATACGGGTGGAATAAAAACAGGGATAAAACGGTAATGAGTTTTTAAGTTAAATAATTTTTGTGCAACATAAACTGCAACATAAAGAAAGATAGCAGATTTAAAAATTCCACCTCCAACCCAGTAAAAAATAAAGAGGGGATCCATTCGTTCTATAATCATAAATTTTTTCACATAACTGGTGAGGTTAATAAGAGGCAAAGAATATTTGGCGGTTAATTGTGGGCCAAAAATTAATAAAGACATCAGTATAGTTGTAATTATGATAAATCCAGAAAAAAGGACTGTTCTGATAAGTGGAATAAAAGCTTTACCCTTTTCAGTAAGATTTGGGGCAAAGATAAGGATGACAAAAATTTCACTAAAAAATACCAGACCGGGATAAACACCGACTAATGCTGGTTTAAAGCCATTTGCTAGTACCGGTTTTATAAAATTTAGAGAAGTTTCATTGATTAATAATACCATGATAAAAATAAAAAAGGTAATAAAAATATAAATAAGGACTTCCAGAGAACGGGCAATTGATTCCAGACCATAATATACTAAAATGGCAGATGTTAATATTATAATGACATTTAAGTACCAGAGTGGGGTTCTGGTTAAGTAGGCATTTTGAAGAACCTCTGATGTCTCCCGGACTACAGTGCCTGTTAAAGCAAGAAAGACTGTAATAATTGCTAAAGCAATAGGAATTGTAAAAATGTTTCCCAGTGTTTTTCGACAAAAATTAATTAGATCGACCCGCCCCATTAAGTGACAGAGATAGGCTAAAATGAGAGAAAAAAGAAGGGCATAAATGGTCAAAAAAATAACAGAGACCCAGGCATCTCTGCCTGCTCTTTCAACCAGGAGAGAAGGAACCGTAATAATAGTGGTACTAACCGTGACAACAATCAGGATCAGGGTAGCCTGATAGCCTGAAATTACAGTTTTCATTTTTAATCCTCCTCATTTTTGTTTTCCTGTTTTTCCCCGAGTTTAAATTTAAAAAAATATTTACTCAGAGGTCTGTTTCTCTGACGTGTTTTATTTCTACTGGCGATTTCTGCCGGGCGTCCATCCATGAAAAAGTAAGGGACTCTGACAACAAAATCCTTAAGACTTTTTTCTTGTAATGGGGCCACAGGATTTAGATATGGGACTCCAAAGGAGCGTAAACTGGCCAGGTGGACAATTAATAAAATCGAGACAATAGTCATTCCAAAAAAACCATCAATGGCTGCTGCAAAGAGGAGAAAAAAGCGGACAAAGAGCAGGGCATGGCTAAATTCAATAACTGGAAGTAAAAAAATAGTAATACCGGTAATTGAGCCTATAATTACCCCATCAGCACTGAGGAAACCAGCTGTGATGGCTGCCTGGCCCAAAATTAAAGTTCCTACAATAGTGATAGATGTGCTTAAAGCAGTGGGGACTGTTGCCCCGGCTTCTTTAATAACTTCGAAAAGGAAAAGAAATAGAAATAATTCCACCAATATGGGAAACGGCACCCCCTGACGAGAAACATAAATGGTTCTGGCCAGTGTCATAGGGACGACTTCCTGATGAAAGGATATTACTGAAACATAGATGGCCGGCAATAGGGTACTGATTAAGTAAGCAACAAAACGCATTGTACGCAGTGGTAGTGTAAACCAGAAACGAAAATAGTAATCTTCCGGACTGATGAAATTTTCCATAAATAATTTGGGGACTAATTGGGCTGTAGGGCAGCCATCAGTTAAAATTGCCACTCGTCCTTCGTGAATACCAGCCGTTATTACATCAGGTCTTTCTGATTCATAAATTGTATTAAATATAGACTGGGGGTTATCTTCAATTAATTCTGCCACCTGGCTGCAGCCGATAATCTGTCCCACCTCAATATCATTGATTCTTTTATTTACTTCTTTTACTATTTTGCTGCTGGCTATGCCGTCAATATACATGATAACAACTTCGGTTTTAGAAAATTTGCCCAGCTTAAAGGAAAGCAACTTTAAGTTAGGGTGTCTGACCCGGCGCCTTACTAAGCCGATATTAACTTTAATGTTTTCCATAAATGATTCCTGTGGGCCCCTGACAGTCCGCTCTACATTGGGAGTGGAAACACTCCTTTCTGACCATCCTTGTGTTCCAAGACTCAAACCACAATTGTACCCGTCTATTAATAATATTGTAAAACCGGCCAGAATGTAATCAGAAGCTTCATGAATTTTTTTGAATTTTTGACTATCTTCAATATTTATAATTTCTTCACTTAATAAGTCAAGAACCTGTTCTGATCTGGAACTGGCAGGTAAGAAAAATTTACTTTTTTCTGTTAAAGGTTTTATTAGATCATTATTAATTATTTTTCGATCTATCATGCTTTCAATATAAAGAAGACAGGCCTTTATTTTTTGACCATCTTGATTGGTCAAAGTTAGATAACGATACTTGAGATCATCAACTTTATCAAATTTTTGCTCAAATAATTTGATATTATTAGTCAATTTTTTATGTAATTTAGATTTTTCATCTAAAGAATTGCCTTTTAATAACTTGTTTAGTTTATTCCACATAGTAATTCTCCCTATTTTATGGTAACTTTAGTTTTTACTTTTTGGGCAATATTTATTCACTCCCTGTTTAGTTGGAGCAGAGGGCGTAATAGGTGACTGGCTGCCTTTAGATAATTAATTTTTCCAGTAAATACGCGTTGACCGATTCCGGTATTTAAAAAGGATACCAGTTTGTCAAAATGAGAATCAGTCAATTTTTCCATGCTTTTTCTAAGGATTACTGAATGGTGATAACTTTTTCGCAGGGGAGCAGATAATTTTTGATAATTTCCTTTTCCGGTGATATCTATAGCAGCATAGATACCGGTTAAAAGTGAGGGAAATTGACCAAATCCCAAAAAGGGCATTATTGCTCCAAAATTATTGCCAATAAAATAGGTATTAGCAAGTTGCGGTCTATAACAGTGACCAATCATGTAATCTTTGATATGAAAATGACTGGTTATTTCAAAGTCCTGATCTATCGCCTTATAGACGGCTGGCAAAAAATTTTCCCAGTAGGGCCGGGGGTCAGGATCGGCTTTATTTTTTCTTTGGGGTAGACCGATGACAATATTGGCTTTATCTGAGGCTATAGGTATTAAATAACCATAGCCTCCGGGAGATATGTCCCTATTGATCCAGGCCCGAACGGTATCCAACTCAAATTTTCCTTTGATGATAGCCCCTTTTAAACAGACTGAAAGTTCAGTGTAAAAATTGTTTATTTTTTCGGCATAGGCAGCATCACCGGTGGCAATCATTATTCGATCAAAACTGGGGTATATATCCTGATAGGAATAATTAGAATTAAATATTATATTACTCTTCAAACTACGGGCCAATTGTTTTTCCCAGGCTTGATAATGTCTGCCTCTAATGTTTGTAAAACCCAGATGTCCGGTAATCTCTGCCTGTTTATTTTTGGAATATATTATCAATTTGTTAATAGGGGAGAGTGGGTTAAGGTGTATATTGTATTTTCGACTGAGATACTGCATTGCATCATCAATAGGAAATGAGAGAGGGGCCAGAAGGATTTCACCATTAATAAATCTATCCCCTACTTCATTTCTTTTTTCAAAGATAACCGGAATAATACCATCTTTTTCCAGGCGGAGGGCACAGGCCAATCCTGAGAGACCGGCTCCTATAATTGCTATTTCCACATTTCATCACCTTTATATTTAAGGTTTGGAAAATAAAATTATTTATACATAACAAACAAATATAATATGGTAATAATAGAAAAAATTGCTTTATAGATTTGAAAAATAAACAATTTTGAAATAAAATAAAAGCAAGGTAAAGGTAGAGGTAAAAAGGGGGGATGCTGTGAAAAATAAGAGCAGGCTTGTTTTTATATTTTTTCTGGTAATATTAATAATGACTGGAGGAAAACTATCTGCAGAGGCTGAAAGATTTGGAGGTGAACTTATAGTTGGTCAGGGCGCTTCAATAGACACGCTGGATCCACATCAAACTACGTCAGGTTTTTCTGCCAATGCTCTGGTTAATATATATGACGGACTTGTACGTTTCCGGCCCAACTCTACTCGGGTAGAACCTGCATTGGCTACTTCCTG
>CAZSTU010000203.1:0-5571 GCA_964609745.1 uncultured Halanaerobiaceae bacterium | reverse complement strand
GGAATCATTATTAGAACCCTTCTTATAATATATTTGGACATCCTACACCTCCTCAAATTGTACCAAAAACTTATTAAAAGAAAGAGGGGGTATACCCCCTCTTTTTATATTTTTAGATACTATATATACTTATTTAATCTTCTATATATACTTCTGGAAGTTTGTCAAGTATAGTTACTGGATAAGGAGCAGCTTCAAAACCTTTAATATTGTCCCAGTAGGCTGATTCATCCATTTCTGAAAAGAGGAAAATCATGGGAGCATCATCTGTGATAATTTCAAATAAATCAGCATAAACTTCCTTTCTTTCTTCCTCGTTAATTGTAGCCCTACCCTCTTCAATTAATTCATCTGCTTCTTCGTTAGAGTAGAACATTCTATTAGAACCGCCCTCAGGTGGTGTCATTTCTGAATGGAAAAACCAGTATCCATCAGGATCAATTATACCATACCATCCCAGTAGATAAATCTGAGCTTCACCTTCCTTAACGTCCTCATAAAATGTTCCCCATTCATACACTTCTACTTTGGTATTTATACCAACTGAATTCATCATTTGCTGCATAATTTGTGCCAGTTCTTTCCTCCAGCCATCACTAACTTTTATGACAACTTCTTCTCCATCATAATCTGATTTCTGCAGCATTTCTTTTGCCTTACTAACACTATGCTCATATTTGTTTATATCAGCCATATCGATAATTTCATCGCCGAGAGGAGATGAAGCCGGCAGGGGCATAAAGGTGCGTGAACCATTAAAGTGATTTGTTATAGCATCTTTATCAAGAGCATAAGCAATTGCCTTTCTTAAATATTTATCATCTACCGGCTCATTATTTACATTAAAGCCAACATAATTATAATTTGTACCGGCTATTGAAGCCAGATTAAGATCTGGATTTTTTCTAATCAAATCTCTATCACTTTTTTCTACAGACATTAAAACATCAATTTCGCCCTTTTCCAGTTCAACCAGACGGGCAGAGTTTTCAGGAATAACCCTGTAAGTTACCTTATCCAGGTTGGGTCTCCCTTCAAAATAATCATCATTAGCTTTGATAACAGTCTTCTGATCAGTCTCTCGACTTTCAAATACAAACGGTCCCGTTCCAACAGGATCTTCTTCAAAATCTTCATTTCCTTCTGCTAAATCCTTGGGGACAATACCAACATTCATGTTAACCAGGAAAGGAGCAAATGGTTCTTTTAATTCAAAGGCCACTGTATACTCATCAACGATCTCTATTCCTTCTACCTCATCCGCTTCCCCTTCTAAAAATTCTTCTGCTCCAACAATCTGAGTATAATTACCGGATTTAGGAGAACCTACATCAGGATCAAGCATGGACTGATAAGTAAATTTAACATCTTCTGCAGTCAATTCACTTCCATCATGAAATTTAACTCCCTCTTTCAAGTGAAAAACATATCTGGTATCAGTGGGAGTTTCCACTTCTTCAGCCAGAACAGGTTCATATTCTAAATCCTTGTTCAATTCTACAAGACCATTGAAAATTTGAGAGGTGATATACATTCCACTGGTTGTTGTTACAAAACGAGGATCAAGTGAAGTAGCATCTGAACCCATACCTATTGTAATTTCTCCACCCTGTGGAGCTGCAAAAGCACTTCCTGCAGAAAGCAATATTCCAAAAGCAAGCAATACAGCTAATAATTTTTTCATTTGTTTCTCTCCTCCTCAATTAATTTATTATTATTTTGCAAATCAAAACATACCTTCTTAAAATTCTCTTATCACTCCTTTCTTATAATATATTTCTTATTTCTTTCAATGAGCTAATAATATAATCAGAATATATCTCTTTATTAGTATATGAGATATGATGTAGGCGATTTTCTCTTTCAGCCATTTCTCTCATAATCTTTTTTGCTTTTTTATCTTTTGCTCTTTTTCTAGGAGATAATTTTAATAAATTATCAGGTAAATCTCTTTTTATTAGTAATGTTTTGGCATCAAGTCTGCCAGCTCCAAATATATCCATTAAAACTGAGTCTCCTATATGAATCCACTTATTTTTGGAATTTCCAATAGCTTTATTAAAAATTTTTTTTGATGGCTTAACTGCTTTAGCCCTGTCTGCTGTTATAATTTTCTGGAAATAACTAATAATTTTAAAATATTCTAAAACAGGTAACTGATATTTGCTATAACCATTAGTAATAATAATTAATTTATTTTCTTTTTTGTTGAGATAATTTAATAAATCATGTGAAGCCTGATGAAGATGTAGAAATTCTTTACTACAGTATTTTCTCACCAATTTTTTTACATCTACATTTACTGGTATATCCATCTTTTGAGCAGTATCATTCACTATCAGATCCCAGTCATAAGCTTCATATGCCTTATTTGAATCAATCTTTTTCTGAAATTGTTTCATTATTTTATCCCATATCTTCTTTTCCAATTTGCCGTTTTTTACATTAAATTTGTTTTTATACTGATCTTTCAGTATATTTTTTATTTCAGGAAAAATATAATTGCCAAAGGCATTTTCGACTAATACACCATCAAGATCAAAGGTAATTAACATCAGTAAATCTCCTTAAATTTATCAAATTTATGTCTCTAATATTATATATTCTAGGTTAAAATAAAATTTCCTTCTTAAAATTTTATTATTAATAAAAAAATTTTTTCATTAATTAACCAACTTCAGTTTCATTTCATAATATAGTCTATGAATTAAGGAAAGGTGGGGATATACAATTTATAATAGCATAAATATTAACAGAAAAGTATCGCTGATCAGGCTAACGCAATTTTCCTTTTTATCTGTTGTTGATTTGTTCAAAAAACACTCTATAGATATCATAACTCTCAGTGTTTTTTTTCAGGAAGTGGATATTTTTATTGCCAGTCATGAACTCCCTCTGGTCAGAAAAATTTTAAATAAAAACGGCTTCATGCCTTTTATAAAAGAAAGTCTCACCATGACCATAATCAATGTTGAAAATCCCGAACAAAAAATTGAAATACTTACAGTTATAAGTCAGGCTGTAGAAAAAAATCACCTCTCATTACTGCAGATACTGGATAAAAAAGAAAAGTTATATCTAATATTTGATAAACTTGATATCGAAAATAAAGAAAATTTATTAAATTATTATATATCATCATTAACCTGCAAAAAATAAATACCAAACAATACTAAAACCATGCCCACCATTTGTAATAATGTCAGTTTCTCCCCATAAATAACATAGGATAAAAGCGCTGCAACCGGTATTTCAAAATTAGCTATAATCGATGATTTAACTGCACAGATATTTTTTATCCCTGTATATAGCAGGGCAACCGGAAGCACTCCCGCCAGTATTGAGAGAGCAATTATAGCCCACCATATTCTTGCATCAGGAGGTTCTTTTAGCATATAAACCGGCCTATAATATATTAATAATGCCATATATGCAGTCATAATTAATGGATCAATTTTGTCAAGAAATGACTCTGCATAAATGTGCATAAACGAATAAAATAAAGCTGCCAGCAGACCGTAAAAAACACCAATTAGAGAAACCACCTGATTATAATTTAACAAATTTAAAATAAGAAAACTTCCCAAAAAACCGGAGACCATTGCAATAAAAGTCATTTTGGATGGCCTACGAGAAGAAAAAATATAAACATAAAGAGCGGTAATAATTGGATAAGTAAAAAGAAGAATTGTTGCTATAGCCACATCCAGATATTTAAATGATCTATAATAAAAAAGAGTCATTAATGTATTACCGAACACCCCCAGTACAAATAACTTTAAAAAAATACCGGGAGTGACCTTTACTTTTTTTCTAAAAAAAAGAAAACTAATTCCCCATAGTACAAAAATCGCCAGACTATATTGCAGTATTAACATTTCACCTGCTGTAAGGTCAAAATTATAAATATATTTTACAAACAATCCAGAACTTCCAAAACAAATAGCTGACAACATAGCTGCTGTATAACCTATTTTTATCTTATTTTTATCTTTTAGCAAAAGATATTCACACCTCCAGCAGCTCCAGGTTTTCAATATTGTCTATACCAAGACCTGGTTTATTAACAGGTAATTTAATTTTAGGCCCCTTGATAGTTATTCCACCTCTGACGGGGTCTTCTGCCAGCAGGGTTGGAGCATCAAGATCAAGTCTGGTAATATTTTTTAGTCCTGCTGCAAGGTGAGCGGCTGCAGTTACAGATACCTTTGCTTCAAGCATACTGCCCAGCATACATTCTATATTCCTGGTTTCAGCAAGTGCATTAATCTGCAGTGCTTTATATATTCCTCCGGTTTTCATTAACTTGATGTTAATTAAATCACAGGCTCTCATGGACAGAAGCCGCCAGCAGTCAGCAGGGCTAAATAAACTCTCATCTGCCATTATTGGTGTAAGAACATTATCAGTAACATATTTCAAACCTTCATAGTCTCCTGCCTTAACTGGCTGTTCCACAAGTTCTATATCCAAATCTTCTTTTTCCAACTTTTGAATAACAGCAACAGCTTCCTTGGGCAACCAACCCTGATTTGCATCAAGTCTTATTTTTATTTCTGAACCTACTTCCTCTCTAATAGCCCTGACTCTTCTTAAATCTTTTTCCCACCCTTTGCCTACCTTTAATTTTAATGTATTAAAACCCATATCCACAGCTTTTCGGGCATCATTTTTCATTTCTTCAGGGGAATTCACACTAATCGTTAAATCAGTCTCAACAGTATCACTAAACCCCCCGAGTAATTTATATAATGGTATATGGTATAATTTAGAAAAAAGGTCATAAACTGCCATTTCTACAGCTGCCTTAGCACTGCTATTCCCAACAGCAGATTCATGTATAAGATTAATAATTTTTTGTAATCTATCAATTCTCTCCCCAATTAAAATTGGTTTGATCTTATCTTTGATAATTCCACGTATCCCCTCACTGTTATCTCCCGTAATCACAGCGGTAGGAGGAGCTTCTCCCCAACCAATTTTTCCTTTATCAGTTTCAACTTTTACTATAGTTTCTTCTGCACTATTTACAGTTCTCAAAGCTGTTTTAAAAGGTTTTTTTAAGGGTACACTTAAATGAAATAATTTAATATCTTTAATAATCATTTTGAAATTCCTCCTCAAGACAATTTTTCGGATTTTTGAAATATTTATACAAAAATCTGGCTGTTCGGGCAGCTGTAAGGCTGCCATAGGCATTTGTTGGTAAATTTTTTGATAATATCACTAAAATATAAGAAAAGTCTTCAAAATCAAATAACGAAACATCATGTTCAACTTTATTTAAAGTACCTGTTTTACTAGCTACATTCTCCCATTTTGACTCAGGCAGAAAAAAAGAAGCTTTATCTCTTATTATTTGTTTTTTCATAATTTCCAGTATCACCCTACCACTGGATATGGAAAGACCCGGAATATTATTATTATAGATTTTTTGTATCAATTCTCCCATTTCCAGAGCTGTGGTTATATTATCCCTTCCAGATTTACGGGCAGCAAAATCCATCATCTTTCTCTGTAATTCTGTTTTAAAATTCAACTCTTTCAGTAAATTATTTATATTTTCCCTTC
>CAZSTU010000202.1:0-5578 GCA_964609745.1 uncultured Halanaerobiaceae bacterium | reverse complement strand
CACAGTCAACTGCCCGGGCAGTTGATTGCTATAACGGGGACTGAGCATAAAACTATCATCATCCAGACTGGCAGCTGCTATTAATCCAAGTTCAGAGAAATTATCCAGACTATAATTAACATTTCCTAAAAACAAATTTAATCTATCCTGCTGAAATATTTCTTGTACTGAGGTCTGTTCGGAATTTAACTCATAACCTTCCAATGCATTATCAGACATATCATGGAGTACATTTAAAAATTTCCGGGAATCCAGATTAAGGATTTCTCCCTGTAAATAAAGCCTTTGTGAATAATTGACCGGTCGACTGTAATCCAGCCCAATCTGATAAATATACTGATCATCATAATTTTTAATTGGCTTATAACTAACTGCAGAATAAGCACCAAGGGGACCCAGATCGCCCTTTAGACTTACACCCAATCTATTTTTTGCTAATTGAGGATCATTCTGAAGATCTTGATATTTTTCTTTTACCGACTCATCACGAATAAAGTTAGCGGAAAGATCATAACCGGCAACAGTGGTTCTTCCCCTCAAACCCCACTTAGTTCCTTTATAGCTATTATTGGAATCTAATTCCGGTACAGATATCACTTCCAGACTGCTATCCCAATCTAACGGCATATAAAATCTCAATCCATCCCGGTATTTGTTGGTAGTTGACTCATCCATTACTTCTGCACCTATGTCAAAATCAACGGGATTAATCAATGCTCCATATGACCAGGATATTGGCTGTCTGCCCATGGTTATTTGAAAATCATCAAACTTTCTTCTAAGATAAAGTTTTTTAACTATAAAATTACTGTCTCCCGGTGTATTCTGTCTCAAATCAAATTCAAAACGGGCAGATGTGTTTTTGCTCCGTGGCAAATATAGTTTCATGTTTAAAAACTGCTGAAGTTTAAAATCTTTCATCTTTTCATCAGAAAAAGTAATACCAGTAGTTGTCTTTACTTCACCACCTATATCAATTTCTGCAGCTGTCAGTGGTAATGTAAATAATAAAGTTAAAATCATAAAAGCAGTTATTATTTTTACTATCTTCATCAGTTAACCCCCTTTTTTCAACAATTACCGCCATTAATATAGTTACTGCAGGTTGTCCCGAGAAAAAACCCCTTCTTCTATGGTCGGATTAAAGTCTATACTTTTAATTTCAAACTCAGTTCTGGTATCCTCTCTTAATTTATTTTCCATCACACTCTTTACTGGATACCAGCGCCCGTCAATCTCATCTACTTCTTCCACTATTGATACTTTAAGTAATCTATCACTTTCAGCATATAGTTCTTCTTTTAGGGCAATAAAACGTTCTTTATCAATCCAGATTTTACGTCGATAATATGATACTTCTTTACCTTCTCGTGCTACTCCCTCTACCAGATAACAGGATCTATCATTATATTTTTCTTCACCGGTTAATTCAAATTCATAAAGGTCAGTTAATTTATCTGCTTCCATAATATCCTGATAAGAAAAATCACTCCCCATCATCCCCTGTTCCAGCATATGACCTGAGATTTTTACTACATCTTCAGCTTCAGGAAAATACATCCAGAGGTCATCACCCTTTTTTAAATATTTAGTACCCCTATCTCTGGGATTGTTGAAACGCACTAAAGCTTTGTTATCCCGGGCCACAGTGGTCATCTCTTTAACCATTTTGCGCCCACCATCAATTATTATCATTTCCGCTTCCATTTCTACCTGCTGGTAATATTCATTTTCATCTATTCTATCAATTATCTCCTCCACCGAAATGGCCCTAACACCTGTGCTAAAAAATACTAAAGCTAAAGAAAATATCACTATAAATAAAATAGATTTATATAATTTAAACATAATTTTTCTCCTTCCCAAATAAAATTTATTCAATATCACGTAAAGCTTCAGTTGGTTCCAGATTTGCAGCTCTTCGGGCCGGGATAATACTGGCCACAGCAACTACTGCTATCCCCAGCAAAAACCCAAAAAACATATTGCCTATTGAATACTGGGGGTAAATCACAGGGCTCATCATAATTTCTTCCCCCACACCTTCAAAAGCCTGGGTGAAGTCCATTCCAACTTTTGATAAATACTTGGTGACCACACCTCCAATTATAGCTCCCATCAAACTACCCATTATTCCCATAATCGTCCCTTCATATATAAAGAGACGAAGAATACCACCTTTTCTTAAACCAAGAGCACTCATCATACCAATTTCCTGGGTCCTTTCTTTAACAATCATAATCAGGGTATTAATAACTACAAAACTGGCCAATCCTACAATAAATACATATATTACATTATATATATTTTTGGCAAGATCAAAGAAAGGTATAATTCCTCCTGATTCTCTCCAGGGGATCACCCGATATCGTTTTGCGCCTCCTTTTTTGGCCAGAATTTCATCAACATCTCTGGCTACATCTCCTGCTATTTTCCTGTTTTCCAGACCAAATACTAATTCTGTGGCTTGATCATCCAGATAAAGCAAATCTTGAGCCTGATCCAGGGGGAGATAAAATAATTTATCATTTAGAAGTTTGAGATCACTTTTCATACGGCCCACTATTTTAAAAGTAGCACCCTGAAACGAGCCAAAAGAAGTGTTATAAAGAATGGTAACTTTGTCACCTACATTTTTGTTCAGTTCATCCAGTAATTCAGTTCCCATTAATACTTCTCTCTGACCTTTTTCTACCATTCTTCCTTTTGTTATATTTTCTCCTAAATTGGTAAACTGCAACTCCTTTTCACTATCAACACCCCAACCCATCATTTCAATCAATTCATCTCCTGTACTTACCACTCCACCAAATTTTGCACGTGGCAGCACCTGCTCTACTCCTTCTAGTTCTTCCATATCTGTTATCATGGTATCTATACCTTCACCATTATAACCATCAACTGTATGATTTAAAGATAGAAGTCTTTCTTTTTGTTCATATTCCTCATTAATCACCCGAATATGACCTGTTTGATATTGAAAATAGTCATCATAAGTGGCATCAATCATCCCGGTGATCAACCCCCGGGCAAAGACCACCACCACAACAGCTACTACGATAGCCGAAATTGAAACTGCTGTCCGCAATTTATGTCTTAAAAGATTTTTAAAAGCTAATTTTGCAAAATAGCTCATTTTATCCCCTCCTTACCGGTGATATATAGCCTGTACCGGATCCTTTTTGGCTGCCCAACGTGCCGGTAATATGCTTGCCAGCAGAGATACAAAAACACTGAACACAAAAACAAAGATAAAAGCATCTAAATTCCAGGCCCCATATATCTTATCTACAAGGGGAATTCCAAAAGAGCCCATTTCAATCCCATAAAGGGCGCCAAAATCTATACCAACTTTACTGAAGAAAAAGATAGCAACCAAACCTGCCAAACAACCCATAATACCTCCGATAATTCCCAACCCTGTTGATTCCAAAATAAAAGAAATTATTATTTCATTTTTTCTCAAACCCATAGCTTTCATCATGCCTATCTCTTCCATTCTTTCCAGTGCTGATAAAATTACTGTATTAATTATACCAATCGCGGCCAGCAAAAGTATTATACCCAGGATAACCTGATTTGCTCCCTCTTTAGAACTAACTATAGAAACAGCTGTAAGTTGATTCCAGGGAACAATTTTAATACCAGAATTTTCATTTTTTTCTTTTTCAAGAGTAGAAACTGCCATTGAAGTCTTATTATTGTTATTCAATTTAATTAACAGATGACTTGTTTCACCCTCCACATTTAAACCCTTCTGAGCAATAGAAAGCGGAAGAAAAATTTTGCTCTGGTTAACATCAGGATTAGGAGTCTGCAGTAATCCACTTATTTCTAGTTCAATGGTATTAAATGTATCCTGTTTATTGCGAATCAGTAAAGTAATAACATCTCCAACTTCAACCTCCATAAGATCTGCCAGTTTATAACCCAATACTGCCTGATTTTTATTTTCCTGAAAAAAACTCCCCTCTATTACCTTTTCTTTCAGGTCAAGAGTATTTTCAATATTTTTTGAATTCATTCCAACACCTTGAATGGGAAGTTCATCTCTACCATTATTTAAACGAGCTTTGAAAACAAGTTTTTCACTAAAACCCTGTAACCCTTCAATTTTCCCGGCAGCAGCCTTTATTTCTTCACTGTCAGATAACAAATTAGACAAAGGCATTTCATCTTTTTTCTGCCAGTATTCATAATTAACTACCTGAATATGTGATGTGGAATAATTAATGATGTTTTCATAGGAGGCTTCTTCCATCCCCAGTAATAAAGAATCTATAAATAGAAATATAAATACTGCTGAGGCAATAATAGCCGCAGTAATCAGGGTGCGCCTTCTATGCCGAAATAAATTTTTAAAGGCAAGTTTAATCAAAAACATGCGCTCAATGCCTCCTCTCATCTTTCGCAATCTGGCCATCCCTAATTTCAATTAACCTCCTTGCATAATCCATAACCTGAGGATCATGAGTGGAAAAGACAAATGTTGTGTTTGACTGTTTATTCATTTTTAACATTATTTCCAGCACTTCCTGTCCGGTTTTTGAATCAAGATTGGCTGTTGGTTCATCAGCCAGGACCAACTTGGGTTCTTTTACCAGGGCTCTAGCTATAGCCACCCGCTGCTTTTGGCCCCCAGACAATTCATTTGGTCTTCTATCTTCCATACCCTCCAACCCCACTTCAGCTAAAATCTTCATTACTTTTTCTTTAATTTCTTTTTCTGAGTTACCATCAATTAATCGTAAAGCAAATTCTACATTTTCATAGGCAGTCAAAACCGGGATCAAATTATAACTCTGAAAGACAAAACCCAGATTATATCGTCTAAAATCAGCTAATTCTTTTGCAGAAAGTTTTCCTAATTCTTCATCAGCAAAATAAATTTCACCTGTAGTCGGTTTGTCAAGACAGCCTATCATATTTAATAAGGTGGTTTTCCCGGACCCTGAAGGACCAAAAACAGTACTAAATTCACCACTGTCGATCTTAAGGTCAATTCCCCGCAAAGCGGGTACTTCTATTTTTCCCTGTTCATATATCTTTTCTACACCTTTTAAATCTAATAAAGCCATTGCCCTTCCCCCTTTTAGTCCTTTTTAAGACCATTTTCAATAATATATATTAACTTTTCCACTAATTCCATATCATCCATATTTATCAGACCATCACGATAAAAGAGTTCACCCAGTGAAATATTAAGAGTAGTTAATATATGAGCCGTCAAAGACACATCAATTCCATTATCAATTTCTCCCTTTTTAATTCCAACCCGTAATAAATCCTCAAAAAATTCATCACTTTTTTTTCTATTAATATCCATAATTTCTTCAAAAAGATCGGAATTACTATTGTTAAATAATTTATGTCCTATACGATCCAGACGGGGGTTTTCTTTCGCAAATCTAATTCCGGCCCGATAAAGTTCTTTTAAATACTCAAAAAATTCCATTTCTTCTTTTCTTGTTATAATCTTCTTCAGATATTTTAGCTTTTTCTCACCCATTATTTCAATTATATATATAAATAAATCTTTTTTATCAGTAAAGTATTGATTAAAACTACCTTTAGCAAT
>CAZSTU010000201.1:0-5594 GCA_964609745.1 uncultured Halanaerobiaceae bacterium | reverse complement strand
GCTCCCAAAGTAGCAGTAATTATACCAACGGGGATTTCCATAGGTTGAAAAACAGTACGAGAAATAATATCAGCAGTAACCAACAATCCGCCGCCTAAAATAGGAGAAAGCAATAATAAATAACGGTAGTCTTCTCCTATAAGCATCCTGGCTGCATGTGGAGCAATAATTCCCAGAAAACCAATTGTCCCTGCCACACTAACTGCACTTCCTGCTAATATTGATGATGTTATTACAACTAAGGCTCTTATCACTTCTATAGAAAGGCCCAAATTCTGTCCAACTTCTTCTCCAAGTATAAAAAGATTAATAAATGGGGCCAAAAATAAAGCACCAACTAACCCAACTATACTATAAGGCCAAATCATATTAAAATATGTCCATCCTCTACCGCTAAGACCACCTAATAACCATGAATATGTTACTCCTAATTCATCACTATGTAAAATCATTAAAGCAGAAGTAAAAGCAGAAAAGAGAGCACCAAGAGCCACTCCTGCCAATATTATTTTTACATTAGAGCTACTCCCCCCCTTAAAGGAAAGTCCATAAATAATAAATGAGGCAAGTAAAGCACCAAAAAATGCAGCTAAAGGAATCAAACCCATTTTTTCTGGAAATAAGGTCATCATAATCACCGCTGCTAATCCTGCCCCTGCATTAACACCAATAATTTTTGGGGAGGCCATTGGATTACGCAAAATCCCCTGTAAAAGAGCTCCTGATGCACTCATGTTTATTCCCACTAATAATCCAATTAGTGTACGAGGCAACCTTATATTATAAATGACTTGTCGGGCAAAAAGGTCTTCACCTTTTCCACTTAATATATCAATAATATTTTGAAACGAAATTTCAACTGTTCCCACCACAATACTAACAACAATAGCAACAATCATTAATAGTCCAAAAACTAAAATCCAAAACAAACGCTTTTTTTGTAGGGAAGAATTTATTTTTTTATCTTCCTTGCTCATATTAAAACTTCACCTCTTTATTTAAAGCCATCCGGATAAATTATTTCTGCTGTTTTATCAAGGGCATCTATATGTTTTATTTTACCTGGAGAAATATTAATTGGAAGAATAACCATCCTATTTTCTTTTACCGCTGTTAATTGATTCCACATTGTATCTTTTTTGTAATTATTCTTTACCTGTTCAGCGTCTACTGAATTATTGCCTTTTTTGAAACCAGGCTGTACAATTATCACTATATCAGGATCTTTTTTTATAATTGTTTCTATATCAAAAGATACCCAACTGGGTTTTGAAGGATCAACTTCAACAATATTTTTAATGCCTAAATGTGATATTATACTTCCCCAAAAACTATGTGGTTGTGCTAGTTGAATATTTTTGCTTCCTCCCTTTAAAATCAATGCTGATTCTATTGACGAATCTTCTAGCTTTTTTTGCAAATCAGCAGCTTCACTTTTTAATTTAGTCTTATATTCTTTTGCCATATCTTCTCGATTTAATGCCTTCCCCACTAAATCAATTCCACCAATTAAAGGATCATCCTTACTTGGATCAACAAAAACCACTGCTGCTCCAGTATCTTCTAAACTGCTTAACATTTGACCATGATGTCTTTTATGGGCAATAATTAAATCTGGGGCTAATTTATAAATTTTTTCAAGGTTAAGATTCTCCTGTGATGAGATATTTGATAATTCAGTATTTTCCGGACGATCTACGGTATATTCGTCAACTTTACCTACAGGAGTAACTCCTAAACTAAAAACAATTTCCATCATATTTGGATTAAGGGCCAGAATTCGTTTTGGGTTTGTAGGTACTTCAACTTTACGGTCTAAATGATCTTTTACTGTATTTGTTTTACCTGCATTATCACCTGCTTTTACCTGCTCAAAGTTAAAGGACACAAACATAATTAACATAACAATTATGTAGATGATACTTAATTTAATTTTATAATTTCTGCTTACCATTAAAATCCCTCCTGAAATTTTTGAAGACAAATTAATTATTTTTACAAATTTCAATCCATCTACCCGGTTCATCTGGTTTATCACTAACTAAACAGAAATTTGAAATACCTGCTTTCCTTAATAATTCCTTCAATTCAGCTTCACCTGGTCTTTTTTGACCATTTCTTCTCAACATTTTCTGGCGTCTCTTTTTTAAACGCCTATACATATTTTCTGGGGTATATTTTCCCAAACCACCCCCAATAACTGCTGTTGCCCCTGGTTTTAAAACTCGATAAATTTCCTGTAAGCCCTTAGCCTGATCATGCCAGAACCATAGAGAACCTCTGCTCATAATAAAATCAGCATAATCTGTTTCAAATGGAAGATCACATACATCAGCTTCTATGAAATGAGTAATATTTTTTATTTTTGCTCCCTCTGCATTTACTTTAGCTTTATTTAATGCTTCCGGATCAATATCAACAAAATACATCTCTAAATCAGTAATTTTAGCAAGTTCAACCCCTAAATAACCAGGGCCTGTTCCAATATCTAAACATTTTCCATCAGCAACCTTGTAATCATCTAAAAATTGCTGAGCAATTAACGGATAAATTGGTAAAAGCTCTGAAAAACCCTTTGCCATTTCAAATCCCCCTTTCTATTCTATAAATTTATTTAATAAAATATTTCTTTTTAATCTTTATTTTATAACATACTTGAAATATATCTTTAACTGGATATCTTCTCTGGTACCACCATTGAATGTGAACACCCTGCAAATTTACAAATTTGTGCCTGTAAGCCATAAACTTCCTTTAATATATTAGAAGTCAGAATATTATTGGCCTCTCCTTGAGCATGTATTTTCCCCTCATTGAGAACAACAGCTCTGTCAGCAGTCATTAAAGCATTATTAATATCATGTAAAACAAGAATAAATGATTTATTATATAAGTCTCTTATATCCTGTATAACCTGAAGTAAATCCCATTGATATTTTAAATCCAGATAAGTAACAGGTTCATCCAGTAAAATTAGATCTGTATCCTGAACTAAAATCATGGCTATCCATACACGCTGTCTTTCACCACCTGAAAGATTGTGTAATGATCTATGCTGAAGATGTTCAAGATTCATTTGTTCTATAGCCCATTGAATTTTATCTCTATCTTTATTATTTAAGCGCCAGCCCATAGTCTGGTATGGGTATCTACCCCTGGATATTAACTCCCAGACAGTAATATTATCTACAATATCCAGTTGTTGAGGTAAAAAAGCAATTTTTTTGGAAATCCATTTTCTTTTACATTCTGCAATATTATAATTATCAAAAATCACTTTTCCTTTATCAGGTTTCAAAATACCATTGATACATCTTAATAAAGTTGATTTCCCAGAACCATTTGGCCCTAATAATGCCAAAATTTCACCTTTATTTAAAGTAAAATTAATATTCTTTAAAATTTCATCCTCTTTATAAGAAAAAGCTAAATTATTTATTTTTAACAATTTAATCCCTCCATTTATATTGATAGTTCTTCACTGATAATCTCTCTAAAATGATCCCACCCTTTCCAGATTAGACGTTTTTTATTTGCTTCAATTTCTGAAGGTAAAGATATGTCTGGAGCACCTGGAATAAAACTCTGCTGAACGAAGAAATCCTGCATTTCTTTTGACATTATATAATCTCCAATTTCTAAAAGACGTTGATCAACTTCTTTTTTAAAAATCATAATTTGTGGAGCACAAAATGTACCATCTTCAAACCATTTTGAACTAATATTTTTTTTCCTTGAAAAACGTGAAAAAGAAATATTAACTATTCCCAGCGGGTATTCCCCATCATCAACAGCATTAACAACATCAACTGGATTACCATTAAAGACTGTATTATTTAGATAATCATCAAATCTTTGCGGAAATTTATCTTTTATATAAGCATTAATTATTTCTGAAATTGTACGAAATTCATCGGGTAATAAAATACTATCCTGCCAATTAGATTCCAGTAAATCTTCCCATATATCTGGTACTTCTTCTTCCTTCAATAAATTTTGATTATATATAATTGCAAAAGGAACCAGGGCAAATAGATGAAAATACCCTTCAGGATCTCTAAATCCTGAATCAATTAGTTCTTTTCTCAGTGGATATAAATTCTCTGAAAAGGACTGAAAATTATCTTTTATAAACTCATCACTAAGTTCAGATATATCATTAGCATGACTTATAGTTAAATCCGGCATTTCACCTTTTTTACGATATTTTTTAAATAATGCTTCTTCACCAGAACGATGAGGTTTTACTTCAATCTCTATGTTCATATTTTCTTTTTTACTCAATTTTTCAGCAAATTCTTTTAACTTTTCTCCCATTGCCCTGCTTATATTTAAAGGACAATGTACTAGTACTTTTTTCATTTTTATCTCCTCCTGTAAAAATTATAAATACTATTTGAGGTATTACATTAAAACCCGTTCATCAAAATGTCGTATTGCTTTTTCCATAATATTTTGCTTTAGCTCCTGGCCCTCTCTAAGCTGTTCACGGAGGGTGAAAAAAAGTTGATCTAAATTAACTAATTCTTCTAAGATATTTTTTTCTGCCTGAGTAGTGGTAATTAATTTGCTCATTCCACCGTTTTTCATTATTACACGTTTATCTGCCTTTAAAGCCAGTACTGGATCATGAGTTACTACCAACACTACTTTTTCCTGGGCAACGAGAAACTTTAAAGCTTCAAGACGATTAATACCTGCATTTTCAATCTCATCAATTAATACTATAGGGGCATTGCTAATTAATGCTACATCAGCCACCATTAATGAGCGTGATTGTCCTCCGCTTAAAGTAGTAAGGTTATCTTCTTTTTTAATTGGCTCCCCGGTCAACTGATTTGCACATCTAATTACTTTATTAATTATTACATCTATTTTCTGAAGTTCTCTACTTTGAGCATGAAGTTCTAAAAAATCAACAACCGACATATCAATAACAAAGTTCATATTTTGTGAAACTTCTGCAACCATATGTCGCAGTGCTGACTGCTCAGCATATTTCAGAGCCGGTATATCATTTATTAAAACAGAACGTTTAGAAGGAGTTTCACCAGCTGCCCACTGGCTTACATCTGAAATAAGTTGACTTTTACCAGAACCGGTACGCCCTACAATACTAAGAATCTCTCCTTTAGAAATTTCAAGTTTTTTAATATTTTCTAAACTCCTATCTTTAGCTGTTCCACTCTGGATTATTATCTTTTCAATCATTATTCTTCCTCCCCAAAATCCATCTTCTTTACATTTCCCATTTGATAACTGCTGCCAATCTTAGTTTCACCATTGCAATAAGAACAAATAGCAGCAGGCATAGAATGTCTTAGTTCCTGTCCTTCAAGCTTATTAAGTTCCGGAGCCTGATCTATTTCTTTTTTCAAACGCAAAGAACCCTGTCCGGTAAGACCATTAATCTCAAGTATTTCTGCACTGGGATTAACCATTTCAATTTTTCTTCTAAATACCTCACGCTCAGCCTGTGAGACAATATCACCTTTAGTTATAACTACAGTATCTGCTGTTGTTAACATAGGCCCTACTTTTTTAGGTGTATCAATACCACTAAGATTATCAATCATACAAATAGAAAGACAACC
>CAZSTU010000200.1:0-5609 GCA_964609745.1 uncultured Halanaerobiaceae bacterium | reverse complement strand
TGGGTTCTGTCTCAGGAAGTTCATCATTTAATGCCTGCCACTGATAGGGAATAACCTCTTTACGGACTAATTCATTTTTTTGAGCAAGTAATCCCCCGGTTAATTTGATATTTTTTAACAAAATAGAATTCATTTTAGTTCTTTTAGTCATTTTTTATTCCCCCTGGTATATAATATAATTTCTCCCATAAATACCTGGCAAATCTTTTTAATAATACTAGAGTTCTTTTATCATTCATTGAATTTTACTTATCTGTTCAACTAGACATCAATTTATCTTAAGGTTTTTCAACAGGAAAATAAACCGTATATTTTTCATCTATAATTTCATATAATGGTTTAAACCTAATACTGAACTCTTGATTTTTTGTTCTATATCCAGACAGCCATGTCCCCCATTGTCTTTCATTATTAGGTATAAGAATAGATTCTACATTATCAATATCTCCAAATAACTTTACTTGCTTATCAATTAAACCAGCTAACACAATTGGACCATCCATAAAAGCTACCATATTTGGTAGATCAGGCAAAGAACAAGAAGATAAACTCTTAGGAAAGACCAATTTTATTTTATCGTTATACCAATTTTGACATAGCTCAATAAAACCTGGAGAATCATCCTTTAAAGTTTGTTTTTCATCATTTATATATATCTTTACTTGACCATCTACCCACCAGGGTAACCTAAATTTAATAGAAAATTCCTGTTTTTCTTCAGATTGAATATCAAATAAATAAGAAATATTTTTGGGACGCTCATCTTTTTCTATTACATCATTTATAGCTCCAATATCTCCTGCCTGTTTATCTAATTCCTGTTTAATTACTACTTTTTTGCCTCTCAAACTTAAAGATAATTCAGAAGGTATATACTGAGACACTATTATTTCTTCATTTTCCCGGTAGTATATCTTATCATTATACATAGAATGAGCCTGAACCAAAGAACCATGACAACACCAGAAGTCCTCAGTCTCTGTTCCCCAGTTCTTTTGTCCGCCAGGTTCAAGAGGGAGAAAATAAGAAACCATTCCTGTATCAGCATTTTGCTGAGCCAAAATTCCATTATATAGATTTCGTTCCCAATAATCAGCATATTTAAAATCCCCTGTCCAGCAAAATAAAAATTCTGCTAATCTCATCATATTATATACTGTACAATGTTCCTGATTTTTATCACCCAGGCGAGCTGAAAACTTAAAAGGTGCAGTCCATATTTCTCCAGATGTCTGTCCACCTGTACAAAACATTCCTCTATTTGTAACAGCCTGATCCCAATATGCCTTCACAATATCAAACCAACGTTCTTCTCCAGTAACTTCCCAGGCTCGAGCTGCCCCCAAAACTTCTGGAATGGTAGTGTTTGCATGTTTATTTGTCAATACATCTTCGCCTTTTAACAGGGGATCAAAAAGCCGAGATCGATTATACTTCATCAATAACTCCAAATGCCTATTCTCACCAGTCTCTCCATACAAATTAGCCCAAACCTCAAGCATGCCACCTGTCTCAGCATCTAGAATATCATCAAATTTTTCACGAGAAAAACCTTTAGACCAATCATAAAACCAATCTGCCCATCTACAAAGTATATCTAACGCTTTTTTATTTTCACCATATTTATACATATCAAAAAGCCCCATTAATGTTTTATGCAAAGTATACTGAGGAGCCCAGACCTGTTTGCCTTTTGCTACCCAATCCAAATATTTTTCAGGGATTGATCCAGCCCATTCTCCTCCATTTTCATCCTGGCATTTTTCCAATTCATCAATTATTTTATCAGCTTTGGCTTTAATTTCATAATCATTCTCATTTATATAAATCATTGCTGCAGCAGATAGCCAGTGACCCAAAAAATGACCTCTAAGCTGACAGGTAGGGGATTCCCATCCCCAATGACAATCTTTTGGTTTATCTGAAGTTGTCCAGAGACCAGCTTCTAAGTAAAAATTTTGCAACAAATTTTTACTCTTTAACTTCATCATATACTTTTTATTTAAATCAGACCTATCTTTAAACAAACTAGGTAATATTTTAACTCTATCTTTTGTAATTTTTTTAAATTTCTTGTCCATATTTATCTCCTCTTTCTATTATAACCCGTATGGCAAAAATTTTAATCTTATTTTTGTAAATTTTAACCTTTTAATCCTGATAAAGTAATACCTTTGACAAAATATTCTTGAGCTAATAAAAATACTATTATAACTGGAATAACACTTATAACAGTCCCTGCCATTAAAACCGGCCAATTAGTCGAATACATCCCTTGCATTGTACCCAAACCCAGAGGAACAGTCATTTTACGAATCGAATTAATAAAAACTAAGGGTCTTAGAAAGTCATTCCAGATTCCCATAAATGCAAATACTCCTAATGTTGCCAGGGCAGGTTTAGATAAAGGCATAAATATTCTCCAATAAATTCCCCAGGGAGTACAACCATCAATTTTACCTGCCTCTACTAATTCTTCTGGAATTGTCAGAAAAAATTGTCTCATCAAAAAAGTACCAAATACAGTTACCAAACTAGGAACAATAAGAGAATAATGAGTATCTATCCAATTCAAATTGCGCATAATTACAAAAACTGGAACTAAAGTAACATGAAATGGTACAATCAATGTAGCCAAATAGAGTGCAAAAATACCATCCCTACCAGGAAATTTTAAACGAGCAAAAGCAAAACCAGCCATTGAGCTAGTTAATAATTGACCTACCATAACAATAATGGATATTTTAATACTATTTAAAAAAAACATACCAAATGGATAACGGTCAGATACACTCAAATAATTCTGCCATATAATTCTTTCACCAAATAACGTCGGAGGAAAAACAAAGGCTTCATTAAGAGACTTAAGAGAAGTACTTATCATCCATAAAAAAGGTACCATCATTATTAAACTACCTATACTTAAAACTACATATGATATTATACGCAAAACTTTTTTTCTAGTTTTGATATTCCCTTTCATAAAAACCCCCTTATTTTATGCCACTAGTATACTACCCATGTTTTCGATCTTTTGAGTTGAATCATTGTAATAATAAATACTAGAAAAAATAGAATATATCCAATAGCACTAGCATAACCCATATTAAAATATTCAAAAGCATTTTGATAAAGATAATGAACAATTACTGATGTGGATCGTGCAGGCCCCCCTTCAGTCATTATAAAAATCTGATCAAAAACCTGAAAAGAGTTAATTATTGACATAATTATAACAAAAAACATAGTAGACGAGAGCAAAGGTAAAGTAATATTTCTAAATTTATACCACCAATTAGCTCCATCTATATCAGCCGCTTCGTAATATGTTTCAGGAATACCTTGTAATCCAGCTAAGAACAAAAGCATATTAAAGCCTAGTCCTTTCCAAATAGAAGTTATAATTACAGCTGGCATTGACCAGGTTGTACTACTTAACCAGTTGGGTCCTCTAATCCCTATTAAACTCAAAACATAATTAAGTAAACCAAACTCGGGATTATATAGCCACTGCCAAACAACTGCTACTGCAACCATAGAAGAAACAACAGGTAAAAAATATACCGCTCGAAAAAACTTTATACCTCGTATTTTCTGATTAAGAGCAATAGCTAGCAATAAAGAAATAATAATCCCTACTGGAACTGTTCCTATAGTATAATATATGGTATTCCATAAAACTTTACGAAAAATTTGATCAGAAATTAATTCACTATAATTACTTAAACCTATCCATTCTATTGGTCCTAACAAATCCCAACTAGTAAAACTCAATGCAAAAGACCATAATACAGGAATTAAAAGAAAAACAAGGAATCCAAGAAAATTAGGCACTAGAAAAACCAAAGCCCAAAAACCGTCAGAATATTTTAATCGTTTGAAGTAATTAATGAATATCCCCCCCTTTTAATATTTCATAATAAATCAATAAATAATAAACTTTAGAAATAATAAAATTCAATATAATATCGATAGAAAAAGCTAAGATTTACCCCATAATAATTTGTTTTACCATGGGGTAAATCAAATTATTTATAGATTCATTTCCCGTACTACTTTTTCTTCTATTTGTTCTAGTACTTCATCTAAAGGCTGATCGGCATCAAAAAATAAATCCATATCATCAACGATTATATCATAAATCTCATTGTCGATAAGAATTAGCGGGACTAGCCTTGAGTAATCAGTAATAAATTTTGTTATATTTTCAAAACCTTCTGGATGGACTTCTGGATTAATCCATTCTTTCATACCCTCTTCAGTATACATATCTAATCTATTTGGTAACCACAATCCTTCTCTAATATTTTGCGTTTGATACCATTCAGAAGATAAGAATTTTACTAATTCCCAGGATTCATCTGGATGTTCAGAATTTGCAGAAACAGAATGCAAATGAGCTCCTGCAAGAGTTGCTGGTGTCTTCATTTTAGGTAAAACACCAACTCCAACAGGAAAATCCATGCTAGCTAATTCTTGTAAAGCCCAAGAACCATCAATTGTCATTGCAACTCTACCTGTTTGTAACATTTGTGCGGCATTCATACCAGTATCCTCTAAAATACTAGATGAAGGGGAAACATTATGCTTAACTCGTAAATCTTTAATTCTTTGAAATGCTTCTTTAGCCTCAGGTGAGTTTAACAAAAATTCTGTTTGATCATCGTTAAAGAAAGCACCTTCATTAGAATAAAGCATTGTTGATTCAAAATGAAGTCCCCACTGCTCAAATCCATATACTCCATATTGACTTACCCTATCTCCATCTTCAATTGTTAAATTTTTTGCAACATCCAAAAATTCATCCCAGGTCCATGCTTTTTCAGGATCAGATGGTGGATAAGGTAAACCTGCTTCATCAAAAACTTCTTTATTGTAAAACAAAACAGGTGATACATTACAACTACTTACCCCATATACCCTGTCCCCTACTAACATTTTTCTTTGAGCTACAGGAATAAAATCTTCTATGTTTAATTCACTAGACTCAAAGTAAGAAGTTAAATCCAATAAAACATCTCTATCCACATAATCGCGATATTCACCATCACCCATAAAGAAAACATCTGGAGCAGAACCACCAGCAAACCTAGTCATTAAACGTGCGGCATAATCTCCTGGTACAGGAGTAAATTCAACTTCTATATTAGGGTTTTCTTTCATAAAACGATCTAAACCATTTTGTATACTCTCTGTTTCTAGCGGACTAGCTTCCCACCCCATAAATTCTAAAGTTACCTTTTCTTGAGCCATCACCATAGAAGTAAGACTTAATACACATAAAATTGCCAATATTAAAAATATACTTTTCTTAAACATTAATATCCCCCTTTTGTTTGCTTATAAAATACAAAATATTTTAATTACCCTCCTTTCTTTATTTATTTACGGTAAAAGAATTATAATTCTTTTACTGAATTTCTTTTCATAAATTCAGTTGGAACAGTTATCTTTATACTGTAACTTCTTTGATTTCCCTCAATTTTATTAAAAATCAAACCAGCAGCCTCTTTACCCATCTCAACTTTTCTCACCTTCATTGTTGTTAAAGCTGGTCTTATTTGTTTAGCCATATCAATATCATCAAAACCTACTACCGAAATATCATC
>CAZSTU010000199.1:0-5615 GCA_964609745.1 uncultured Halanaerobiaceae bacterium | reverse complement strand
AAGTTTAGGATTTCCGGTGTTCCGATTGTGGATGAAAATAAAAAATTGGTGGGAATCATAACAAATCGTGATCTTCGTTTTATTAATGATTATGACCAGCCAATTCATGAATTCATGACCTCTGATGAATTGATTACTGCCCCTGTTGGTACTACCGTGGAGGAAGCAAAATCTGTTTTACAGGAACATAAAATAGAAAAATTACCTTTAGTTGATGAAGAGGGAATCTTAAAAGGGCTTATCACCATAAAAGATATAGAAAAAGCCAGAAAATTTCCCAGAGCTGCCAAAGATGAACAGGGAAGACTGCTGGTTGCAGCAGCAGTTGGTGTAGGAGATAAGGGAATCAAAAGGGCTGAAGTTTTAATTGAAGCAGGAACAGATATAGTTGTAGTTGATACTGCTCATGGTCACTCTGAAGGAGTTTTATCAACTGTAGAAACGATAAGAAAAAAACATGAGGATATAACACTTATTGCCGGAAATGTAGCTACAGCCGGGGGAACAAAGGATTTGATTAAAGCAGGTGCTGATGTGGTTAAAGTGGGAGTAGGTCCTGGTTCAATCTGTACGACAAGAGTTGTTGCAGGAGTTGGAGTGCCTCAAATAACTGCTGTTTACGAATGCGCCCGGGAAGCAAAGAAACACGGAAAAACTATAATTGCTGATGGGGGCATTAAATATTCTGGAGATATTGTTAAAGCACTTGCTGCTGGAGCAAATACAGTAATGATAGGAAGTCTACTGGCAGGCACAGAAGAGAGTCCGGGCAAAAAAGAAATCTATAAAGGACGGAGTTTTAAGGTATACCGTGGTATGGGCTCAGTGGGTGCCATGGAAGAAGGAAGTAAAGATCGTTATTTCCAGGAAGAAAAAGAAGAAAAGGACAAACTGGTACCCGAAGGTATAGAAGGTCGTGTTCCCTACAAGGGACCACTTTCTGACACAGTTTATCAACTGGTCGGTGGTGTAAAATCTGGTATGGGTTATTGTGGTACTGAAACTATTAGCAGCCTGCAGGAAGACGGAGAATTTATTCGTATAACTTCTGCTGGTTTGAGGGAAAGTCACCCCCATGATATTACAATAACAAAAGAGGCCCCAAATTACAGTGTTGAACAATAATTATTCAAATAATGTTATTAACTTTACAGCAATGGATCACATAAACTATTATCATAAACAATAGTGAAAAAATCAGAATTAAAAATAAATAACACATTGTAAGGGGTGTGGTAAAAATGAGTGAAAATAAAAAAGAGGTAGTGATTATTGGTGGAGGACCGGCAGGTTTAACAGCAGCTATATATGCCGGAAGAGCCGGTTTAAATCCTTTAGTAATAAATGGTTCTCAGCCGGGTGGACAGATAACTGAAACAAGTGAACTGGAAAATTATCCTGGTTTTCCTGATGGTATTGGCGGCTTTGATATTATGCAGAAAGTAACACAACAGGCAGAAAAATTCAATGCTGAAATGATTTTTGAAGAAGTAGATAATGTAAAATTAAAGGATAAGCCTTATATTATAGAAACAGATTTTTCTCGTTATGAAGCAAAGAGTGTAATCATTGCTACCGGCGCAACTCCCCGGCAACTAGGTCTGGAAAAGGAAAATAAATTTCGAGGAAGTGGAATATCTTATTGTGCTACCTGTGATGGAGCTTTTTATCAGGGAGATGAAGTGGCTGTAGTTGGAGGAGGCAATGTTGCTTTAGAAGAGGCAAATTATCTAACAAAACACGCATCTAAAGTATATATAATACACCGTCGTAGTGAATTTAGAGGAACCAAAATTCTGGCTGATAGAGTAAAGAATAATGATAAGATAGAAATTTTATGGAATACTGAAGTTAAAGAAATTAAAGGTGAAGATGAATTTGATGGTCTTGTAGTTATAAATAATGAAACAGACCGGGAAAAAGATTTGAATATAGATGGTCTATTTTTAGCCATAGGCTATAAACCGCAAACAGAATTATTTGAAGGTGAAGTAAAGCTTGATGAAGCCGGGTATATTGTTACTGATGAAAAACAGCAGACAAACCTAGAAGGTGTTTTTGCGGCCGGAGATGTGCAGGATCCTCATTATCGTCAGGTGATCACGGCTGCTGCCAGTGGAGCTAAGGCTGCCATGGAGGCCGATAAATATATTGAAAAATTAAAGGGAGAAAGTGTTTATGTTTAATTTAATATTTCCCCTTTAAACTAAATAAATTAATTTATTAAACCAGCCATGAGGGCTGGTTCCTTTTTTTATTAAATAAACAGGAATTTGCTGTTAAATAGAGAATATATTATATAAAGAGAGGGGAGTTTGACAGAAGATGGAAGGTGTGTTAATAACATTTGAAGGTGTGGAAGGATCAGGCAAATCCACCCAGGTCAGTCTGATGGCCAATAAATTAGAAAAAAAAGGATATGAAGTAGTTCAGACTAAAGAACCTGGAGGAACCAGACTTGGAGAAAAGATAAGACATTTATTGCTTGATCCAGAAAATATAGATATGAATGCCAGAACTGAAATATTACTGTACGCGGCTGATAGAGCTCAGGATGTTATTGAAAATATCAAACCTGCTCTTAAGGCAGGGAAAGTAGTTCTGGCTGATCGTTATATAGACTCCAATATAGCCTATCAGGGCCATGGCAGGAAGCTTGATTTAAAAATGGTAAAAAGCATAAACCGCTGGGCTATACGTGATATCTGGCCTGATCTTACTATATTGCTGGATATAAAAGTTGAAAAAGGTTTGAGACGGGCCCGGGACCTATCTCCTGACAATAAAGGGGATAGGCTTGAACAGGAGATTATATCTTTTCATCACAGGGTGAGAAAGGCCTATCTAAATATAGCAAAAAATGATAGTAGATTTAAAATTATTGATGCTGATCAGGACTCTCTGAAGGTACACCGTGATATATTTCATTATGTAAAGGAGAGATTATTATGAGTGATGAGAAGCAGAGTAGTAAAAAGGAGGTCAAAAACGGGAAAATGAAAATGGTGGTGGCTGTTGTTCATGATCATGATGCTCCCGATCTAATGGACAATTTGACCAATGCTAATTTTCAGGTAACAAGAATGGCCAGTACCGGTGGGTTTTTAAGAGAAGGAAATACGACATTTATGATAGGAACTGACCGGGAAAGTCTTGATAAATTAATGGAAATAATTGAGGAAACATGTAAAAGCCGCAAAAAAACAGTAGCTCCCATGTCGCCTGTTGCCAATTCTCTGGAAAGTTATTATTCCTTTCCTATGGAAGTTGAAATAGGTGGTGCTACAGTATTTATACTTGATGTGGAAAAATTTATAAAAATATAGATAAGGGGTTAAATAATGAGTTTTAGAGATATAATTGATCAGGATTATGCAGTTACAATATTACAAGATCAATTAAAAAGTAAAAGAATTAATCATGCCTATCTTTTATTGGGCAAAGATGGTGTGGGCAAAAAAACCCTGGCTTTTCAGTTTGCCAGGGCTTTATTATGCGAAAAAGAAGATAATGATAGTTGTGATAAATGTATTAACTGCCGCCGTATTGATCATCACAATCACCCGGATGTTACCCTAATAAGTCCGGAAGAAGATGCTAGCAGTATAAAAATAGATCAGATTCGTAATTTACAAAAAGAAATTGCGTATAAACCTTATGAAACCGAGCATAAAATATATATCATAGATGAGGCTGAAAAAATGAGTGTTCAGGCAGCAAATAGTCTGCTAAAGACTCTGGAAGAACCTCCTGCATATGCTGTAATAATTCTACTTGCTGAAAGCACTAGTAGTTTATTGTCCACCATTGCTTCCCGCTGCCAGCATATAACTTTAAGCAATATTTCTCAAAAAAGTATAAAGAATTATCTACAAAACCAGGGGATTAAAGAAGATAGGGCCAGGCTTCTAGCTGGACTGGCACGGGGAAGTCTGGGTAGAGCCAGTGAAATTAATGAAAATGAGGATTTTCTAAAAAGAAGAAAAGAGATATTAAACTTTTTGAAAAAAATTCATCAGAGCCATACAATTACTTTATTTTCAATGGCTGAAAAAATGCAGCAATACCATAAAAAGTGATTTCCTTTAGTTGATTTGCTAGCAGACTGGTATCGGGAGATAATGATATATAAAGAAGGTAATCATGAACAAATAGTTAACCTTGATTATCTGGAAACTTTTGCAGAACAAAAAAATATATATTCTATAAAAGAGATTTTAAGTATTATTGACCTTCTTGATGAGTACGATAAATATCTGGAGAATAATGTTCGAGCTGATTTAACTATTGAAGTATTATTATTAAAAATACGAGCTAAAAGAATATAAGTGAAGGAGTAAGTAATATATGCAAACAGTAATAGGAGTTAGTTTTCGTGAAGCCGGTAAAATTTATTATTTTGATCCTGATGGTCTGGAATTAAAAAAAGGTGATCAGGTGATTGTTGAAACTGCTCGCGGGGTGGAAACAGGTGAGGTGGTTCTGGAAGAAAAAGAGGTA
Source organism: uncultured Halanaerobiaceae bacterium (assembly GCA_964609745.1). GTDB lineage: Bacteria > Bacillota > Halanaerobiia > Halanaerobiales > DATFIM01 > CAZSTU01. The sequence goes on along the minus strand of CAZSTU010000199.1, from coordinate 1,115 downwards.
AGCAAAGATGAAATTGTTTCACCTTTAAAACCTGTAATTAGAAAATCCACTCTGAAGGATAAAGCAAGGGATGAAAGAAATAGGGAACTGGAAAATGAGGCATATGAAATATGTCTGGAAAAAATAGAAGAACATGGTCTGCCCATGAAATTAATCGATGTGGAGTATACCTTTGATCATAATAAAATATTGTTTTATTTTACTGCAGATGGTCGTGTGGACTTCAGGGAACTTGTTAAAGATCTGGCCCGGATTTTTAAAACCAGGAATGAGTTAAGACAAATAGGTGTCAGAGATGAAGCTAAAATGGTAGGAGGACTGGGGCCTTGCGGTCGTCCTGCCTGTTGTGCTACTTTTTTACGTGATTTTGAACCAATTTCTATAAAAATGGCAAAAAAACAGAATTTATCATTAAACCCTGCTAAAATTTCCGGTCTCTGTGGAAGATTAATGTGCTGTCTTAGGTATGAATCTGACATCTATAAAAAATTAAAAAAGGAACTACCGGATATAGGAGAAGAGGTTGAACTTAATGTAGGGAGTGGAGAAGTAGTAGACCGTAATCTTGTTAAGAAAACTTTAAAAGTCAATATTGGAAATGAAGATAAAAAAGATATTATTGAAGTTGACGTAGAGGAAATAAGAGATAGAGAAGACCAGTGACTGGGGAGGACCTGCTATGGATGATGAAATATTGAGCACCCTGGCTCATTTTCAGGAAAAAATCGAAGCTTTATCATTACAGTTTCAAAAACTAAAAGATATTACCTATGAATTATATAAAAAGAATGAGGAATTAAAAGAGGAAAATGAAGAGTTGAAGAAATTAATATTTACTGAAAAAAAGGCAGATTATGGTCCTGAACTGGATCCTGAAGGAAGTGGATATACTAATTTAATTCGTCTTTATCAGGAAGGATATCATATCTGTCATTTGAGTTTTGGCGAAAAAAGAAAGGGAGAATGTCTTTTCTGTCTACAATTGATGGAAAACAGAAAAGAGGGCCAGGAAAATGAAGAATAAAGAACAGGAAGAAATTCATGATTTAATACCGGGAAAAGTAAAAATTATTCAAAATGATAAATACTTTAAATTTGGAACTGATTCTGTCCTG
>CAZSTU010000198.1:0-5620 GCA_964609745.1 uncultured Halanaerobiaceae bacterium | reverse complement strand
TGCACTATTCAAATTATCGATAAGGTCCTGTGAAAAGACAACATAGTTCTTCCCGCCGTCCAGGCTTTCAAATGCCTGCCTCCCATCACTCCTATAGATAGTTGTTAAATTCTCTTTCCCGGCTGCCTTCCCTCTTTTTGCTACTCTTCTATGATTTTTCTCCAGTTCTTTTAAAGTTTCATCAGGAAGGTCAGGATTTAATTCTTTATATTCAGGACTATACTCCGGCTGTTCATCAGCAGGAATCCTCTCCTGATATTTCTCCACCCAGGGAGTCTCAACATGTGCACAATTCGGATGGAATGGAGTATGCGCATCTAATCTAGGGTAATCCGGATGATCTCCGGAAAGGGAGAAAACTTTCCCCTCATATTCATTGCATATATCCCAACCATCAACGTCTACATGTTCTGATATTTTAACAAGGTCAAAGCCGTAATCCTTCATCCTTTTTTCAATACCCTGTGTCTGCAGCTCTCTGGTCCTGGTCCTGGAATACATCCGCACATATCTATCAGGTGTCCATTTCCGGCCGGCCTTATCAATCAATTTGAGGCCCTCGTCTTTTATCTGCTGGTATAATCTACTGCCAATTTCCTTACCAGTAGTGGTACCTCCCCTGATTCCTGGCCTCTTTATTAATTTAATTCCCCTGGTATCTTTAATACCATCTCGTATAATATCATCAAATCTCTGTCTCCAGGAATCATTTAGAAGGTTAACTTCTCTCAGCATCTCCTCAGTTACTTCTTTTAGTATCCCTTTTATAGCTTCTTTATCCCTGGGCTTTATGTCAAATAACTTTTCTCCATCTTCCAGCCGCTGCTGTCTTTTAATATATTTATCAGCTAAAGCCTGGCCGGATAGGTGACTTTTAGGGGCAGAAATCTTTGCCCAATTTGCCGCACTCTGTTTCAAAGATTCAATACTCTTTGCTGCTCTTTTTCTTAATTTGTTCAACTGGTTTAATATCTCTTTTTTCGTTGATGAGCCTTTCAACCTGGCCGCCTCTCTATCCAGGTCATCAGTTATTTTTTGATATTTTTTTAGTAGCTGTATTATCTCTTTCTTCGCAGGATTTTTCTCAATCGATTCTGGCTCCAATTTATCATAAAGATTTGCCATCTATATCAACCCTAACTTAAATTACCGGCGTTTCTGTTTGTTCCTCAGCTCTTTCTTCTTCAATCCGGGCCACTTCCTGCTGTATTCTTTCTTCAGACCAGTCAGGATGATTGTATCTAACCTTCTCTTCTGTGCTGGCAGCTCCAGCCCTATCCCAGTTTTCTGTCACTTCGGACTTTTCTTTCTCATCATCAGGCATGCCGTCCCTCCAGTTAGCTGAAGGTTTTTGCGGTTCATAAGATTGGCCGTTGTGTTCATTGTCCATCAACTGAGCTTTATATAAAATCTCCTTAATAGCATTATCATAATATCTTTTTTTCCTGGCAATCTTTGAAAGCAACCTCATTAATCTATACTTTAAAGCCCTGCCCGATTCAGCCAGATTATTCTCATTAAGACCAAAAGCATCAGGACTGGTTTCAGTAACCAAAAACATCATCTTCAACATATAATCTACCTGCTTAAAAGCCATATCCAGTTTGGCTTCCCAGGTAATATATTCAGGTTCTGCGCCCTCTTTTTCATACGGGAAATATCTATTCCCTGTCACTTCAATCCTGCCATTATCATCAAGTGCTTCAGCAGGTCCCTTCATTTTTGGATCTGCGTGCATATCTAAAACACGTGATATTTGACTTATCCTATTATTGCATTCATCCTGGAGGCTCTTAATATCTAAATAATCACTATATCCCCAGAAGATTTCATCTGTCCTCCAATTTGGTATATGAACTATTAGAAAGTCATCTATCCCTGTTTCTTGCTCCTCCTGAAGCTCCGGATACAAAGACTTCAAATCCACTTCTTTACTAATTGTAGTCCCCTCTAAATGATATAGGGAATTATATGTCTTCCCGGGTTCATGGACCTCAAGCTTAAGATAAGTCGTATCTTCTACCCCATCACCATCAGTATCTAATTCAAACTCCCATCCAATTATCTGCCTGTCAATTTGTCTGATATTGTCCATTGCCTGCTCAACAAAGAAATACTGAGGATTCTGCGGTTCTATAATAATATTCCTATCCTCAGAATATTTGTTCCTCTTAGCATATCTAATCTTATAGCATGCATCACCCCTGTAACTATTCCCCATGGCTGATTCATATAATCCATTATAAAGGTTATTATTAGAAATCAACTCCTGCAGCCGTTCATTGGTGGTTTCATTTTGTGTCTTAAACTCAGGCTGCTCCCCAAAGAGCATATCTGCCGATAATTTGGATAATAACCCACAATAATTTGCTACCAGATAAGTCATCACCTTCTGGTCCTGATTTTCAAGTCTTCTTTGAACATTCTTAAATACCTCATCATGGCTCCCCTTAAACAACTGTTTATTATCTTTATATCTTTTTATTCTTTCTCTATCTTCCTGAGTGGGTGGCCAATCATCCCCGGGTTTCAAATAGCTCATTTTATAATCACATCCTAAAATCCTACAGGTTTTTTGCTTTTAGGGGTCAAGTCTGGTCTGTCTCCATGTTTAAAATACATGGCCATATTATCGATACAGTCATCCCGATCATTTTCTTTTTTATCTTTATTGTAATTCCCGGCCTCTTTGATAAACTCTTTATAGTCTTTATCCCCATCATCTCTAACATAAAGATCTAGCTTAATCCGGCCAGATTGACTAAGTATTTTCTCATGCTTATTCTCAGTGGACCTGAATTTTTTAACTTTTATTCTGTCTTTTGTCCGTGTTTTCATCTGATCTTCATAATAAAGACCTTCATGGTTTTCCTCTACATATACAAAATTTGGTGCAAATCTATTTATCTTGCTGGCCATAATAGGGATAACAACATCAGCATCACGGTCATCTTTATATCCCTCAATAAGGTAGTGATGTTCTTCATCATATTTCGAGTATATCCCCAGAGTCGCACTGTCAGAACCGCTGGAAGCGGTGTCAATTATTGCTACTGTCTTAGCTGCCTGATTTAAATCTATCCTGTCCAGGCTAAACTCCTGGAACTCTTTTATTAAAGTTCCTTCGGGTTTAACAAACTTTCCTTCTGCATACATGGCATATAAATCAGGATTAGTATTTTTGTAATCTTCTATATCAGCTATCTGTTGTTTTGTAAGGTAAGGATTATCTTTATAAGTAGTAACTATAACTAAACAGGGTGTGATAACTTTTTCTCCATCATCCAGCTCTACTTCTATTTTCCTTTCAAACACTCGGGGCCTGCCATCCGGGAATTTCTCCATAATTTTATCGGGTTTCTTCTTGAAAAACTCTTTATTGATGAATCCATCCTGGTTAACCGGGTTCATAGTCAAAAACAGTTTCCTATCTTTCGGGGCGCCACCTCTTAGTTGAATTTGTAGAGCTTTAAATTGCTCATAAGTAATATTTTCAGCTTCTTCATACCAGGCAGCCGTGATCTTGTTGAGTGACTTTATCCTTTTTTGCTGCTTCGGCGAATGGTAACCTTTGAACAATATCGAATTCCCGTTAATCCTGTGCTGTATTTTCGCTGGCTGTTTTGTATCGTGGAATATGCTACCCCAGCCAAACTCCTCGATTCTTTCTAATATGTTTGTTTTAACACCTTCATTAATATTGGTCTCCACATCTTCAACAATTAGCATTTTATAATCTTCATGGTTATTGGAATTCATGGTGGCTAACTGGCCCATGAAGAATGTCTTGCCTGAGTTCCTGCCGCCGACTAATATATAGACCGGGTAATCTGTCTCCAGAACATAATCAAAGTATATGGGGAGAACATCAATGTTTTTCTCTTTTTTAATCCCCACCTTTATCCCCTCTTATATCTCCTCTTACAAGATTGATATCGGGGAGTTCATCGACTTCAATTGCAATATCCTGTTTGTCTCTCCATTTATCAGGCTTTCTATTTTTAAGCCAGAATATTTGAGCAGTAGTATCTGGCTTGACTTCCTTTGTTTTAATTTCAGTAACAACCATCTCATATTCCCCGGTGTCCTTATTTAATATAGCTTCTTTTTTAACCTCATCATACTTATAGCCCAGCGCTCTTTTAAGCAAGGCATTCTCCACTTTTCTGTCAATAACTTCTTTCCCTTTTTTTAAGGCCTCAGCAAACTCAGGATATCTTTTCTTATATTTGTAAAGAGTATCATGACTAATACCCATATTATGGGCTATCTGTTCATCAGTGAGGCCATCCCTGGCCCATCCTTCAATAACTTCCAGCTTTTCATTCCAGCCATATTTCATATATTTAGTTTGTCGGGGCATGAATCTCACCTCCTATAAAAATAAAAAAACCAACTTCAGTTAAAGAATCTAAAGAAGCTGGTTCAATCTCACATTTATTTATTTATCTATCATCACATCTATTTATCATTATGTATATTATACCACACTTTTTACCCTATTTGTTCCCGACTTTTTCCCACATTTAATTATTATTTTGTAATTTTTGCAATTAAACCCATTTCTTCAGCAGTAATTAACACTATTTCATCACGCCAGCGATAAAAAGTTGACTTGCTTATATTTAATTCCTGCATAATCTGTTTACGGTTTTCTTTTTCAATATATTTAAAATAAAATAGTTTAGCTTTATTTTTATCCTCTTTTTTAATTTGTTTAAACATGCGGTTAACAGCTTTGACTGTTCTTAACATACTTACAGCAACTTTATTTTCTAGTCGATTAAAAGCAGCAACTTCTGTAGATGATCCTTCCTCATATTTTTCAGTAGTGCTAAATTTATCATAGGGAGCTAAATTACCCATAGATTCTGTTTCAATATCATCAACATCTATCTCATCTAATTCTTTGAGGGTATGTTTATAGTTATACAACTCATGTTCTATATAACGGAATTTAGCATCTGGCAGTTCTTTCACAACCTCACCCCCCGGGGTTTTTCCATCATCGTCCCCAGAAACTCATGATAGATGTCTTCTAGCGGTCCTTCAGCCTCACATTCAATACAATAATAATGCGGCCCTCCCTTTCCTCCGGCTTTTAACAGCAAAGTATACTCATGGCAATACGGGCATACTATCTTCTTCTCATAATAATGGCCCCGGGTTTCCGGAGACATTTCCGCTATTTCTTCAATCAACATCATAATATTACTATATTTTTTGCGTTTCATCTTACACCACCACATCCCTTCTCTCATAGAAAGTTAATACCTTCCATCCCCCTCTTTTTTGAGGTATTACAACTGCTTTAATATGTTGATTTATATCCAGCTGGACAGCTTCTTTTTCTAACTCTGCACCCTGGCGGAGGGCAGCATAAAGGTGCCTCTCTACCAGGGCAGCCAGCTGTGCTTTCTTTTTGTGCCCGCAATATTCCCGCCATCTTTCATAAGCGTGATTACTTATGTCAATATACATCTCAATTCACCTCAAAAATTATCCTATACTTTCTTCATACCTCCCTGAATTTAATCTCCGTTCTAGGGTTATCTTTGTCCACTTTCCAGCTTTCTTTAAACCCCTTAATATACTTCCATGAATCATCCTGCAAAATCTC
>CAZSTU010000197.1:0-5648 GCA_964609745.1 uncultured Halanaerobiaceae bacterium | reverse complement strand
TTAATAAAATAAACAAAAATATCGATAAAAACAAAATAGAGTTATTGTTCAAAACACCTATAGCTATTAAGAATAAAGGAAAAATCCTTAAAGAAAATTTATCTTTTTATATCCTAATGAAAAATTTATTTCGTAGGTTATCCAGTTTATCAGCTTTCTATGGGAAAGATATGAGTTTGAAGTTTGATAAGTATTTACAGCAAGCTAAAAATATTGATATTAATTATGAAAATTTAAAATTAAAAAAATGGTATCGATATTCAAATAGGCAACATAAAAAGATAAAGATGCAAGGATTAAAAGGAAATATTATATATAAAGGTAATTTGAATAGTTTTATAAAATTTTTACTTTTAGGTCAATATATTCACATCGGTAAAAATACAGTTTTTGGGCAGGGAAAATATTTATTAGTTAACAGATCATCTAAAATTTAAGTTGATAGGGGAGTAAAGGTAGGTAAATAAAAAAAGTTTAAACACCTTACGTGCGAGGAGTCAAAATTTTTTCTAAATTATTTTTGGTGTGAACTTGCAAATTAAAAGTGAAAGATATTTCAGTTTAAATTAGTATTAAATATTCAATATAATTTGAATGTTTTTCGAGATAAAGTTGATATCCTAAGAATTTTTCAAATTAATTTTCTTCTATAAGAAAATCCCATGTGATTTTTAGAAAGGACATTCTGGCTCCTCATAACTGAATTTAATTTCATAAGTTTGCATTTTATCAATAGTAAATTGTGCATTCCGGAATTGAACATACCAATCATGATTTTTTCTGGGGCCGTCTACAGTCTAGATAATTAAACAGCTAATATGATGATCTAAAAGCTTGATCTTGATAAAAATATTGACAGTGTTTGGTTCAAATAATTGTTTATCTCTATTAACTATCTTTCAGCAATTAGAAGCAGGAAAATATTTTAATTTCTTTTTTTGCATATTAGCCTCCCACTTCCCCACTGGCCTTAAGAACAATCTCATCATTTATGCTGTCTGCTTTCATCTGACAGCCAATAAGTAATGAGTTTCATTTTCATCCTGGCTGGGACGTAAGAATTTTTTAGAAGATCTTAAGAGGGTAAGAGAGTACTTAAAAGAGAATTATTAAATATATTAAGTGATAAAATCTATAATCTACCAAAAAGGAGACGATAAATATGAGTGTAAAAGATAATAAACTAAGTTCTATCTGTGCCCGATGTGATCTAAAAAGCTGTAATGATGATACAAAAGATTATCCTGAATGGTGTTTACAAAACAAGGGAGACTGGTTAACTGAAGCATTACAGGAATATGAAAAGGAAGATAACAAAAAATTATATCAGACAGCTGCTCATGTAGAGACTACCGGGTATAAAGAATGGCCCCGTTTACAGGAGATAGCTGAATATGCCCTGGCGGCTGATTTTACCAATATTGGTATTGCCTTTTGCATTGGTCTTAAAGAGGAAGCAAAAAAGGCAGCTGAATACTTTGAAGTTAGAGGGCTGGAAGTGAATTCTGCAGTTTGTTGCTGTGGAAGTATAAATAAGGCTGATCTTGATGTCCCACCTGAAGATCGTTTTTCTCCGGAAGGCTTTGAAGCAGGCTGTAATCCAATAGGACAGGCAAAATTACTGGCAGAATGCGGTACCCAGTTTAATGTAGTTCTTGGATTATGTGTGGGTCATGATAGCCTCTTTTTCAAATATTCAGAAGCTCCTGCGACAGTGCTTGCTGCTAAAGATAGAGTGTTGGGCCACAATCCACTGGCTGCAGTTTATAATTCTGATAGCTATTATAGCCATCTTTTTGCAGATAAATAAAACTAAAATTCAGCATTTAACTGGCAGAGGGCGATCAGTAATAAGTCAATTTGTTGATGGTATTAAAAACTATCATCCTGATATTATCGGGTAAGACAAGGAGTGTTAACAAAAATATCAATTTTTAGGAAGGGGTACCCCTTCTTGCCTTCATCAACAAAATCAAATCCGAAGTTAAAAACCTAAGAAATACCGCTTTTATGGGTGGACAGGTGTCCTAAATGTAAATTTTTAAAAATTTTTAAAAAAAAGAAGGAATATTTCAACTTAACGAGAACATAATTAATGTAACGAAACCGATTTCGAAATATAACTATATAGAATCTTAGTTATATTTATATACCATGGTGGGGGTATATTAAATGGTTACAATAAAAGATATAGCAAAACAGGCTGAGGTATCTACAACAACGGTTTCAAGGGTATTAAATGATTATCCAGATGTTAACTCTGAAACAAGAGAAAAGGTACTGAAGATAATTAAAGAAAATAACTATAGGCCTAGTACGGTTGCCAGAAGCCTATCTACAAATAAGTCAAGAACTATAGGTATATTTTTTATTGATCATTATATTAGTGGATTACAACATCCCTTTTTCCGTGAAGTTATATATGGCCTGGGGAAAAAACTTGGTGAAAATGGATATGATATAGTCTATTTTACAAACCAACATTGGGGCGATAGTTTTAGTTATCTGGAAAAATGCAAGGATCGTCATGTGGATGGGGTAGTACTAATGGGGGTACAAGCTAGTGATCCTCACCTTGTTAAGCTTTTACGTTCTAATTTACCAACAGTTTTTGTAGATATAGATATTACGGGAAAGAATGCAACCTATGTTATTTCTGATAATATTTCGGGAGCAAAAAAAGCAGTACATTATTTATATAAATTGGGCCATAGAAAAATTGGCACAATATTGGGAATTGATTCCACCAAAGCCTGTCAGCAAAGGTTTAATGGATATAAAATAGCCTTAGAGGAATTAGGTTTACCATATAAGTCAGAATGGGTTTATGAGGGGAATTACTCAGAAGAGGATAGTTATCAGGCAATAAAAAATATGTTTGATGAAAAGAATTTGCCCACGGCAATATTTTGTCAGAGTGATAATATGGCAATTGGAGCTATGAGAGCTATTGAGGAAGCTGGTTATAAAGTTCCAGATGATTTTTCGTTAATTGGGTTTGACAATATAGAGCCTGGGAGATATATACGCCCTGCTCTGACTACAATAGCTCAAAAGAAAGAAGAATTAGGCTGTTCTGCAGCTAAATTACTTTTAAATATGATTAATAAAACTGACCAATGTAATTCACCCATTATCTTACCTGTAGAATTAATAGAACGAGAAACATGTAGAAAAATAGAGTAATCTGAATGGTAAATTTTATCTCTAATAATTTTTTCTTCTTCGAAACCGCTTACATAAAAATTCGTTTATATTAATTAGTTAAAGTTTTTGCAAAGGGAGGAAATAGTTGTGTATATTAATGAAAAAGGTGAATTTATAATCGAGAATTTTCAAAATAAAAGAACTTTTTCCAGCTTTCTCCCGGGAATAGCAGGAATATTTGGAATACCTGTTTGGGCGTCTTATGTAAATAGAGGACAGGGAATAGCAAGTTTTGGGATTGAGAACAAAGATAATGCTATTTTGGAATTTTTACCGGCAAATAAGTCCTATCAGACTTTGCAATCTTAAAGGGTTTAGAACATTTATCAAATATATTAATGATGATGGTTTGATAAATATTTATGAACCATTCACAACTACTTCCACAAAAATAAAAAATAAAATGACTATTAATTTTCATTCATTGAAAATTGAGGAAGTAAACCAGGAAGAACAGATTGCATTTAAAATAAAATATTTTATTCTTCCCTGTGAAAATTTTGCTGCACTTGTAAGAAGAGTCACCTTGAAAAATTTAACAAATAAATCGAAATATTTCGAAGTGTTAGATGGTTTACCTGAAATAGTTCCCTCTATTGACACCTTTAGTTGATCCAAAGATTATTTTTGGACCGGATACAGGTTTTTATAAACCTGTTAACTTTTTAAACAATAAATTGTCAGATTATAATGGAAAACAGATGACTGAAAATAGGCACCCATCTGCTATGTCTGTTTGTGAATTTAATCTTGAAGCAGACTCATCTATTACAATAAATTCTTTATTGGGTCACGTGAGTACTGAAAATAGATTAAAAGAAATTAAAGATGGAGTAGTTAAGAATGACTATTTAGATAAAAAAGAAAAAGTATGTCAATCAATTCATCAGCAAGTTACAGATAGGATTTTAACTAAGTCTAATTATTCAACTCTTGATAATTATTCCCGGCAGTCTTATCTCGATAATATTTTCGGTTATCAGGGTGCAGAAGAAAATCAATCAATTTCGAAGTTAAATGGTGGAGTTCATCAAAATGAAACAAGAATGACATTAACCCCACAGGTTTGAGTTTTGCTTATGGTCATAAAGAGAATGGTTCTATGTTCAGTCATATGGCGATTATGTATGCCAATTCCTTATATAGAAGAAATTTTGTAAGAGAAGGTTATAAAGCCTGGAATAGTATTTATCAACACTGCCTTGATTTTGATAAAAGTCGTATTTATCCTGGTATTCCAGAATATATTAATAAACGAGGAAGGGGAATGTATAGTTATTTGACCGGATCGGTAAGCTGGCTACTTTTAACTATGGTTACCGAGGTGTTTGGTGTAAAAGGAGAATACGGAGATTTGGAATTAGAGCCAAAATTAATAAAGGAACAATTTGATTCCAGGGGTGTAGCTAAAATCAGATTTAATTTTGCCAGAAAGAAATTTAATATAGAATATCATAATGAAAACTTTCAGGATTATGGAGATTACAAAATCAGCAGTCTTTATTTAAACGGTGAGGAAATTTATACAGATTTATTTGATAATTACGTTATTATTTCTAAGGAAATTATATCTCAGGTTAAACAAAAAAAGAATAAAATTACCGTAGAGTTAAATTGATCTAACGAGATTTATTAAGATTAAAGTATAAAGTTATTACAGATAAAAATTTGTTCACTTCACTTTTTATTAATTAAATTTTAAAAAAAGTGGGTGGCATTTTACATCACAAAATAATTTAAAGGGGTGTTTATTTATGAAGTTTGGTTCTAAGAATTTTATTGTGCTGGCTCTGATTTTCCTTTTGGCTCTGTCTCTGTCTTCTAATGTTGTAGCGCAGGAAGATATTGAAGTGCTGGGAGATCTCGAAAGAGAAGAAACGCTGGTTGTAACCGGGGCTATGTGGGGGCCTCCTTCAACCTGGAATATTTTAATTCCTAACCCGGTTCCAGGAACTGGAGGACTTGTTTATGAAACTATGTTTTCTTATAGTCCCCTGAAAAATGAATATCAGCCCTGGCTTGCTGAAAATGGAGAATGGGTTTCTGACAATGAATATGTTTTAGATTTAAGAGAGGGAATTAACTGGACAGATGGTGAAGAGTTTAATGCCGAAGATGTTGTCTTTACTTATGAAGTAGCAAAAGATAATGAAGTCTTTTATTCACCGATCTGGGACTGGATGGAGTCTGTAGAGGCTGAAGATGATTATACAGTAAGATTTACCTTTGACAACCCACGTTATGATGAATGGGATGCAGAATTATATCAGCGTTATATTATTCCAGAACACATCTGGAGTGATATCTCCAATGATGAGTTAATAAAAAAGACTATGAAGGATCCCGTTGGTACAGGGCCATATACCCATCGAGAAGCAGGACAGGATAGAATGGTCTGGGAAAGAAATGATGACTGGTGGGGTAATGATGTTTTTGGTCAG
>CAZSTU010000196.1:0-5658 GCA_964609745.1 uncultured Halanaerobiaceae bacterium | reverse complement strand
CCAGATGGTAAATTAAGCGGACTGGGCATCATTCCTCTTATCTGCTGTAATCTTCTCTGATTTTTATTTAAACTGGGTAGTGATGCTATTAGTCCCCTGGTATAGGGATGAGCCGGTTCGGCAATAACTTCTGATTTACTCCCCATCTCTACTATCTGACCGGCATACATAACGGCCACCCGATCTGCAATTTCTGAAATAAGAGCCAGATCATGACTGATAATGATTAGAGCCGTATCTCTCCTGGATATTAAGTCTTTCATTAAACTCATTATTTGAGCCTGAATGGTAACATCAAGAGCTGTAGTTGGCTCATCTGCTATTATTAATTCAGGGTCACTGGCCAGAGCTATGGCAATTACTACTCTCTGTCTCATTCCTCCACTTAATTGACTGGGATAATGATCAATTCTTTCTGCAGGAGAAGGAATTCCCACCATTTTCAGTAGTTCAATTGCTCGTTTGCGTGCCTGAGAGCCATTAAGATTGAGATGATGTGTAAGGACTTCCTGCAGCTGTCGACCAATAGTTAAAACGGGATTGAGAGAAGTCATCGGATCCTGAAAAACCATTGAAATTTCTTTGCCTCTGATTTTTCTCATTTCTTTTTCGTTTAATTGTAAAAGATCCTGATTTTTAAATTTGACTTTCCCCCTTACAACTTCTCCTGGTGATTCTACCAGACGCATTAAGGAAAAACCAGTTACTGACTTACCAGCTCCTGATTCTCCCACCAGTCCCAAAATCTCTCCTTTGTGAACGTCAAAATCAACACCATTAACTGCTTTAATCATTCCTCTTCGAGTTTTAAAATGTGTTTCCAGATCACTAACCTGCAGAATTTTTTTCTTCTCCATTCTCATCATTCTCCCCTCTGCCTTATTTTAACTTTGGATTTAATGTATCTCGCAGCCAGTCTCCTAAAATATTAATACTGAGGACAAGCAGGACAAGCATTGCTCCAGGAAAAATCACCAGCAACCAATTACCACTAAATAATCTTTCATACCCATCAGCAATCATCACTCCTAAAGAAGGACGACTCAAAGAAACTCCAAGCCCCAGAAAGCTAAGTGTTGCTTCCAGCATGATCACCTGTGCTATTTGCACGGTGGCTATCACAATTACCGGTGTTAAAATATTCGGCAAAACATGTCTTAACATGATCTTAAACTTACTAACTCCCATCAATCGTGCAGCTTCAATAAATTCACTCTTTTTTACAGACATGGTAGAACCCCTGGCGGTTCTAGCATAAGTAACCCAGGTAGCAAGTCCAATTACTACAATTAACTTCACAATTCCTCTTCCCCAAAATGCCATAACCGTAATTGCAATTAAAGTGGTGGGAAAGGATAATTGGATATCAGCCATTCTCATGATAATACTATCCACTTTTCCTCCCAAAAAACCGGAAATAATCCCCAGGGTAATTCCTATAATACCTCCCAGTAAAACAGCTGACAAACCTACCAGCAATGAAATTCTGGTACCATAAAAAATTGTACTTAATACCCCTCTTCCCTGTAAATCAGAACCAAGTAAAAACTTATCAACACCTTCAGCCGTCCAGGCCGGTGGCTTCAAACTGTCCATCAGGGTAACTGTAGAAAGATCATAGGGGTTATGCGGTGCCAGCTGGGGAGCAAAAATAGCAGATAAGATAATTAAAACCAATATTATGCTGGCAACTATAACTAATTTATCTTTTTTATAATCATAAATAAGATCACTATCAAATATCTGCTCCATCTTTTTTCTCATCTCCGCTACTCCTCCCTTACTCTAATTCTATCCGCGGATCAATAAAGTAATAAAACACATCAACTCCCAGATTAATCAGGGCAAATAAAGTGGCTATTATCAGAAGATAAGCCATAATTACCGGTCTATCCAGACGATGAATGGAATCCAGTATCAATCTTCCCATGCCAGGCCAGGCAAATATTTTTTCTGTTATCATAGAAAAGGCTATTAATCGCCCCAATTGAAGTCCAATTACAGTAATTACTGGAATTAAAGTGTTACGTAGTGCGTGTCGAAACAATACCACCCTTACTGGCATACCTTTGGCCCGGGCAAAACTAATATAATCCTGCTGTAAAACTTCCAGCATTCCCGCTCTAACCAGTCTTATTAACATTGCAACCATATAAAAACCAAGAGTAGCCGCCGGTAATAGTATATGTTTCCATCCATTAAAGGTAAATAAACTGGTATTCCATCCTAAAAAATTAATTATATCTCCTCGCCCGGAAGAAGGTAACCAGGAAAGACCAATGGAAAAAAACATAATCAGCAAAATTCCTATTAAAAAAGTAGGAAGTGATATACCTGTTAAAGAAAAAAGCATTATCCCCCTGCTAATAATCGAATTCGGCTTAATAGCCGCATAAATGCCGGCCGGGATGGCAACCACCACCGATACAATGATGGCTGCCAGTGCCAGTTCCAGGGTGGCTGGAAATTTAGCCAGGACCAGCTCTAGAGCAGGCTGCTTCTGATAATATGATACTCCAAGATCACCCCGTAGAGCCTGCTTGAGAAACATTATATATTGAATATGTAAAGGCTTATCAAGTCCCATTTCAGCCTTTAATTCTTCAACAGCCCACTGCTCCGCATCAGGGGGCAGCAGGTTTTGAACTGGATCCCCGCTGGCCTGCATCATTAAAAAGACAATAATTGTAATCACAAATAATACTATCAAACTTTGCCCCAGACGTCTGATAAAATATTCTGCCATTGCTGCTCCCTCCTTTGCTGCTCAAATAGCAGTGATATTTATCCCCTATAATTACTAATTTTTTTCTATTGAATACAAATCCAGATATTTGTCAGGTCTGGGATCCCAATTTACTTCTTCCTGTTTTCCATACAATTCTTCCTGGTAATGTAACGGAATCTGAGCCACATCATCCATGGCCAGTTTTACTGCTTCCTGCATTAATTCCAGCCTTTTTTCTTCATCAATTGTTCGGGCAGCTTCTTCTGTAAGCTGATCAACCTTTTCATTACTGTAATTCCCCAGATTAAATCGTCCATATTTATCATCAGGTGTATGGAGCAATCCTTCCAGAGTCCCGCTACCATCGCCATTGGAATTAAGCCAGCCTAATAAATAAAAATCAGTATCACGTGACAAAACCTTGTCAAAATAGGATGACTTGGGCTGAGTTTCCAGATTAACATCTATTCCCACCCGGGCCAGCTGGATCACAACCGCCTGAGCAATATCTCCATCATTCATATAACGATTATTGGGAGCATCCAAATCTATCTCAAATCCATCCGGATACCCGGCCTCAGCCAAAAGCTCCTGTGCTTTTTGCGGATCATACTCTACTCGCTCAACATCGGGATTATACCCAAAAACTTTTTCAGGAAAAAACTGTCCGGCAGGATGAGCATGTCCATCCATTACCTGAGATACAATTTCATCTTCATTAATAGCATGATAAATTGCCTTTCTAACTTTTTTATGAGATAAAGGTCCTTCTTCCGTATTCATCCCCAAAAAGATTAATCTCAAACCAGGATTGCCTACAAATTCTACATCCTCTGCTTCTTTCACCTCATCTACATCCTGAACGGGAAGGTCTATTACCACATCTGCTTCATCACTAAGCAAAGAGGCCACCCTGGTTGCTGCATTGGTAATAGGTTTTAATACAACTTTTTCCAGATCAGCCTTGCCGCGCCAGTAATCCTCAAATGCTTCAAGCTCCATTTTATTATCACGATCCCAATTTTTCAAAACATAGGGCCCGGTACCATTAGGGTTTGTAGAAAGATGTTGATCATCATGCTCTTCTACATAATCTTTGGAGTACATATATATTGCTTTTAATTTGCGGGGTAAAGTTGGAAATGGATATTCCGTATTAATTTCTACAGTATATCTATCCCTCACCTCAACAGAATCAATTTCAGCTACATCCGACTTAAACTGAGACTCAGGGTGATTCTGAGCTCTTTCCAGAGAAAACTTAACATCCTCTGCTGTAAACTCCTGACCTTCATGAAATTTTACACCTTCCCTGAGATGAAAAACCCAGGTGGTATCATCCTCCGTTTCCCAGGATTTAGCCAGCCCTGGCTGTAAATCTAATTCATGGTCCAGCTTTGTCAAAGCCTCAAAAATATTATAATTGGCTGAAAGAGTCGGGGTCTCACTATACATAATAGGATCAAGGGTCAAAACTTCGGAACTGGTAACTACTGTAAACTCTTCTGCTAATACTGGATTAACGCCAATAAATGTCAACAAAAATAATGTTAATAAAATGGTGAACAAAGATCTGTTTTTCATTTGTTTACTCTCCTCCTCAATTCTCTAGTTATGTTATATAAATATACAAAAAACCCTTTCCTGTTAGGAAAAGGGTCACCATCCTGCAAATTTATAGGACTACGCAGCGAACCCTTACATAGCCTGTCAGGATAACGGTTGACTTCCGGTCAGCCTTACTTGTTTCAGACTGACAGCTAACGGGGGATTTTGGCCAGTATCTTCTTTACCGGTTCTCAGCATCTCCGGCTCTCTGTAAAAGAAAAATACAGGTTACTCTTCTCGTATCAATGCCATTTGCAGTGTTTTTATTTATATTGACTAATACTGTATCAAATTATAATAATACTGTCAAGCTTTATACTGCTAAATTGTTAAAATAATAAAATTTAAAATATTATATCTTTTTTAATTTAGTAGACCAGCATCTTAGCTGAGATCCTTAGCTAAAACAATCGAAATACAAACTACCTAGCGGAAAAATAAAAAGTGGCCTTTTCAGACCACTTTAATTTATTGTAATACTTATAGGTTTTATTCAAGCCGCCAAAAACAGAATCCAGCAAACTTGATAATTTATATAATTGGACAGGTAGTTGAATTCCAGGCTATCAAACCACCAAGAACTACCTTCTGATTAATAAAGCCATGATTTTGCATTAAACTAGCTGCAGTGATTGATCTCCTGCCACTTCCACAGAATATATATACTGGTATATCTTCTGGAATACGATCATAATGTTCAGGCAACTGAGTTAAATGAATATTTTCTGCATCCTGAATCTCTCCCTCAGACTCAATCTCATCTTCAGAGCGGATATCAAGAATAAAGTGGTCTTGATGTTCAGTATCCAGCAAGGTACAAAGTTTATCAACAGTTACTGTATTAACCGATGAACTTTTTTTGCCAGCCATATGCCAGTTAATAATTCCTCCACTTAGATATCCAACAATATTATCATAACCAGTCCTGTATAAATGCTCAATAGCTTCTTCGGGATAATCTCCTTCAGTTACCAGCAACACCTTAGCCCCAACTGGAATAAACCAGCCAGCAAAACTGGGAAGATTCTGTAATGGAATAGAAATTGATCCAGGTACATGGGCAGATGCATAACTTACTTCCATTCTAACATCAATAACATAAGTGTTTTTATCCTCCATAATATCAGCAAACTCATCTGGTAAAAGAGCAGAAGGTTTTTCATAATTTGCCAATGGCTCTCCCCCGGTTAAATTTGATTCTTCCATATTTTCAAAATAAGGCGGATATTCCAGCATCTTGGCATGGAGCTCAATGAACTCTTCCTTGCTTTCCACCTGCAATTTAGGATTCAACTTTCTTTCTATCCCAACAGTTGTCCAAT
>CAZSTU010000195.1:0-5663 GCA_964609745.1 uncultured Halanaerobiaceae bacterium | reverse complement strand
CTGGTAATAACTCCTTACGATTTATCTTTCATTTTCACTCAATAATTTCAAACTGCTAATATTTTTGTATTGCTGATCATTATCAGGAAAATAATCACCAATATCACCCTTCCCCGCTGCCCCAAGCAGGGCATCCATAAGAGCATGGACTAAAACATCTGCATCAGAATGTCCCTTTAATCCCTTATGAAAATCAATCTCAACACCACCAAGAATCAAACTCTCATTTTCTACTAACTTATGGATATCATACCCTAAGCCTATTTTCATGCAATCCACCCAATTTAATTATATTTCTGTTTCTCTATAATAGCTTCTGCATATAAAAGGTCCACTGGAGTCGTAATTTTTATATTTTTGTAATCCCCTTTAATTATCTTGACCTTTTGTTCTAGATTTTCAACAAGTGAAGCATCATCTGTAGCTTTTGTTGTTCCCCGCCATTTTTTATGTGCTTCAACTATTAGTTCATATAAAAAAGCCTGTGGAGTTTGAACTGCTATTAGTTTTTCTCTATCTAGGGTTTTCGCAACTTCAAGATTTCGACTTTTCACTTTAATAGTGTCTTTTACATTAACCCCGGTTGTAATAGCTGGATATTTTTTCATAGCAGTGATTACTTTATTTAGCACTTTATTTGACAAAAACGGCCTTGCTCCATCATGTATTATAACATAATTAATTGCTGGTGAAAAGGCCATTAAACCGGCATAGACCGATTCTTTTCTGGTCTTCCCCCCAGCAACTAATTTAACATCTGTAAAACCATATTTATCCAATACATTTTTTTGACAATAATCCCTTTCAGTAGAACGAACTACAACAATTATTTGTTCTATTTTGGGGTTATTGTAAAATTTATCTATGGTATGTGCTAAAAGGGGTTTGTTATCAAGTTCAAGAAACTGTTTGTTTATCGAACTCTGCATTCTCCTGCCCTGTCCTGCCGCAGGTATTACAGCACCTATATTCATTCAATAAAACCCCTCTTATATTAAATTTATTTATCGATACTCTTATTAAAATTTTGCTTACATAATTTGTTCCTTGGCCTTCGGTTTAGCAAAAATCATACGTCCTGCTGCTGTTTGTAAAATACTCGTTACAAGTACTGAAATCTTCTCTCCCATATATTTTATACCATCATCAACTACAATCATAGTACCATCATCAAGATAGCCAACACCTTGCCCTTCTTCTTTACCTTCCTTTATAACTTTAACATCCATTTCCTCACCTGGTAAAACAACTGGTTTTACTGCATTGGCCAGTTCATTAATATTAAGCACATAAACACCCTGCAGTTCAGCAACCTTATTCAAATTATAATCATTTGTTACAACACGAGCGTCCATAATTTGAGCCAATTTTACCAGTTTACTGTCCACTTCCGGGATATCTTCAAAATCTTGATTAATTATTTCCACATCTATATTGGGATCTTTTTGCATTTGTTTTAAAATATCAAGACCACGCCGCCCTCTATTTCTCTTTAATACATCAGAAGAATCAGCTATATGTCGCAACTCCTCCAGGACAAACTCAGGTATTATTAATGTACCCTCTATAAATCCGGTTTTACATATATCTGCAATTCTACCATCAATAATAACACTGGTATCCAAAATTTTATTGCTAATTAATCCTTCATAATTTTCATAATTGATCAAATTACGATTATTCTCAAATAATAAACTATTTAATTCATCCTTTTTATTAATAGCAAGGGTAAAACCAATATAAGCACAGACCAGGTTAATTAAGATTTGTATGGGCAGACCTACCCTTGGAATTTTAGGCACAGAAAAAGCAAAATTAATTAAAGCACCAAGTATTAATCCAATTATTAGTCCTATAATACTTATTACAGCATTTTTCCATGTTATCTCTTTTAATTTATATTCAAAACTTAAAATAAACTCAAGTACTCTTTCCACTAAAAAGGATATTAAAAAATATCCAATCAGTCCTCCGCCAATTACTCCAAAAAATTGTTTACTGGTAAAAAGAGAATCCAGATTCTGCCAGGAAAGAGAAATATCATTGGCTAACCCCAAAGCATGAATGGTATTGTAACCTATAATTGCCCCAAAAATACCAAGTACAGTTCGCATAATCTTTTTTAACATTTTTACACCTCCTTTCATATATTATTACCAAAAAATAGATAAGAATACCTATTATTCAATTTTTATTCTCTACTCCTCTTCTTCATTATCTATGTTAGGATTTTCAGCAAATGCTTCATCAATAATTTCTTTTATTTCTTCCTCATCAGCATCTTTAGCTAAAACAAGCTCACTTATTAATATCTGCCGGGCATTACTTAACATTTTCTTTTCTCCAGTTGATAGACCTTTTTCTTCGTCTCTAATAGTAAGGTCCCTTACTACTCCACCAACTTCATAAATATCCCCGGTTTTTAATTTTTCCATATTAGCCCTATAGCGTCTATTCCAGTTTTGAGACATTTTGCTTTTTTCACCCTTGAGCAGAGAAATTACATTGTCAGCTTCTTCTGCATCCACCACATCTCTTACACCTATTTCATCCACTTTATCTACTGGAATCATAACTTTCATTTCACCAATTGGCAATTTCATAATATAATATTTTTTTTCTTCTCCTAAAATTTCTTTAGTTTCTACATCTACAATAGTACCTGCCCCATGATTAGGATAAACAACTTTATCTCCTTTTTTAAACATAAAATTATCTACCTCGCTTTCCTGACTTTCTATTTATTTAAATCTAAATTATTAAAATACATACCTAATTACTAAAACTAAAAATAAAAAATTTATACTAAATCAAAATCACTTTATGTATAAATAAATAAAATAATTTATTTTATTAATTAATTACAATATAACATTGGTCTTTAAAAATTATGCATACTAGCACATAATATAATTATATACCTTAAAAAACAGAACTGTCAATTTAGTAACAGGACAAAACTTAAATATGACGGTCAAGTAACACCTGATCCCGTAATCGGCGCAAACCATCTTTTATAGCCTGGGCTCTCACCTCACCTACTCCATCAACATCATCAAGTTCTTCAGTGGAAGCATTTAAAATTTGCTCAAGATCAGTAAAATGTTCAACCAAATTTTCAATAACAGGCATCGGCAGACGAGGTATCTTTCTTAATAAACGATAGCCCCGGGGAGAAACAGAAAGATCCAGAGCATTAACATTACCACCATGTCCCAGCGCCTTGCTAATCGTATTCATTCCCAACATTTCATCAGAAGACCAGTCTAAAAGTTCATCAAGCAGGTCTTCAGCTTCCATATCTTCTTCTTCCTTCTCATCAGTAATATAATCTTTTATCAATAAAATTCCTTCACTCTCGACGTTACTGACCAATTCTTCGAGTTGCATTTTTATTAATCTACCTTCATTCCCCAGTTCAGAAATATATTTCTCTATTTCCTTTTGAATTTTTAGTACCATTTCAGTCCTCTGCAAAACAGTTACCACATCAGCTATAGTTACTAGATCTTCAAACTCTAGAGCACTTAAATTGGTCAAAGCCTGATCAAGAACCGATCTATATTTTTCTAGAGTCTGTATAGCCTGATTAGCTTTAGCCAAGACTACCCTTATGTCTTCCAGAACATGTTTAAAGTCACCTTTATATAAAGATATGATATTACGACGCTGAGAAATAGATATAACTAATTCACCGGTCTGTTTGGCCACCCTTTCAGCTGTGCGGTGTCGTGTTCCAGTTTCAAAAGAAGGAATTGAAGAATCAGGTAACAGCTGTACATTGGCCCATAAAATTCGTGTAGCAGCATTATCTAAAACCATAGCACCATCCATCTTAGCCAGTTCATAAAGTCTGGCGGGTGTCAAACGAGCATCAATATTAAAACCACCATCAACCATATCCATTATTTCTTCATTGTCACCCACAACAATAAGACCACCTGTGCGCGCCCGAAGAATATTTTCCAGTCCCTCTCTCAATTCAGTTCCAGGAGCTATTTTTTTTAGAATTTCCATTAATCTTACTTCCTCTTCTTCCACCTGTCCACCTCCTTCATTTTACTATAAAATTATCTGCTTTAGCTAAAAAGCAGATCAAGAACTTCTTTTATGTTTTTAACTCCAGACAAATTCATATCTTCATCAAATTCTAGATTCTTTTTATTACCTGCCGGAAATATTATTTCCTTAAAACCCATCCTCAATAATTCTTTAATTCTTTTTTTAATATGACTAACTGCTCTGACCTCTCCAGCCAGACCAACTTCTCCCACTACAGCCAGATCAGATGGAAGTGACTGTCCTTTAAAACTAGAAATCACTGCGGTAACCATACCGAGATCAAGTGCCGGTTCGTCAACTTTTAAACCACCCGTAATATTCAAATGAATGTCCTGATTATAAAAATTAAAATCATATTTCTTTTCGAGTACAGCCAGCATTATTGATAGTCTTTTTTTATCAACACCGGTGGTCAACCTCCGGGGGGTACCAAATGCTGCCGAAGAAACCAGAGCCTGAATTTCTATTAATATAGTTCGACTACCTTCAATTATCGGCACTATTACAGAACCGGGTTCCCCTTCAGGACGTTCCTTTAAAAACATTTGTGAGGGGTTAAGTACCTGCTTAAGTCCTGAACCAGTCATGGTAAAGACACCAACTTCATTAGTGGAACCAAATCTATTTTTATCTGCTCTAAGTATCCTATAACTATAGTTGCGATCTCCTTCAAAGCGAAGAACAGTATCTACAAGATGCTCAAGAACTTTCGGTCCTGCAATCTTCCCGGCTTTGGTAACATGACCAATCAAAATAACCGGTACTCCTGATTTTTTAGCTCTTTTTAATAATTGATTGGTAATTGCTTTAACCTGTGAGACACTCCCCGGGGTAGAATCCATCTGCGGATGATATATAGTCTGTATGGAATCAATGACTACTAAATCATACTTATCATTTTGAGCTAACACCTGATCAATTTTTTCAAAATTGGTTTTGGCCAGAATATACATTTGATCAGAATATAAATTCAACCTATCACTTCTTAATTTTATCTGCTGGGAAGATTCTTCACCCGAAATATAAAGAATTTTGTTATATCTTTTACTAAAAAGGGAAGCCACCTGTAATATCAGAGTTGATTTACCGATACCAGGGGCTCCTCCCAGTAAAACTAATGATCCACTGACAATACCACCCCCCAGGACCCTATCAAATTCTGTCAAACCGGATTCAAATCTGGGTGTTTCTCCTATACTAACACCACTTATGGGGCTGGGGGTGATGTTCTCACTATTATTAGTTTTTGTAAAGGAATTTTCTTTATCATCCTCTACTTTTTCAACAAATGAATTCCATGAACCACAATTACTACATTTCCCCATCCATTTAGGGGATGTATAACCACATTCCTGACAAATATAAACTGTATTATTTTTAGCCATAATTAAAATCCCCTAAAAAATATTGAGTATTACTAAATTATTTTAAATTATACATTATATATTATAACATTTTCCCTATTAATTTACAAGACAGGAGATTTATTTGCTGCTAAATGTTAATTCTCCATTTTCTTCATCAACAAATATATTTACACCTTCATGTATTTCTTTACTTAAGATCTTTTCTGAAAGAGGAGTTTCAATCATTTTTTGAAT
>CAZSTU010000194.1:0-5666 GCA_964609745.1 uncultured Halanaerobiaceae bacterium | reverse complement strand
TCTATACCCGCTTTTTCTATAGATCTCATAGCCTGTCTCTGCCCTGTCTCTGTTTTAAATTCTTCACATCTGGCTGAATGCAAAATAGTTCCTCCACGATGTATAATATCTGCTACAGAACCTCTATCCATCAGATAAAAATCACCTTCAATTAAACCCGAAAATCCTCGTCTTATCCCCATTACATCAAGCCCTTTATAGATCCCTGTTCTTACAATTGCCCTGATGGCCGGATTCATTCCAGGAGCATCTCCTCCACTACTTAAAACCCCAATTTTTTTCATAATATCCCTCCTCAACTAGATTTTGCATCATTAGTTTATACTTCTATATAATTTTTTTCATTACTATTTTATCAATTATTTGTATCCAGATTTTCGCAGGTAGATATATCCTTCTTGTGCCCCAAAATAGTAATAATTTTTTTAAATCATTGATCTTTCCTTCAACTTTATTTTTTTCCATTCTATTCTTTTTCCTTTTTGTTTTTCTCATTATTTTTAATAGTAACATATTTTTTTTGTATTAAAAAATCTTTAAATATAGTATTCACCTCTAGAAGTGTTTTAAACATTATATCACTATATATTAGAAAAAGAAAAACCAGCACCCATATACCGAGCCTGGTTCAATTATCAATTTACAGTCTGTTTAATCTATCATATCTTTTTTTATTTTTATTGTCAAGCATGACATGCTAGATTTAATTAATTATCGAAAAGCTCTTTTCCTGCGATTCCGGGCTCTGTCATCTCATAGGGGTTTAAAATTCTGTCAAGTTCCTGTTCAGAGAGCACACCTTCTTCCAGTATGATCTCCCGCACAGGCCGACCGGTTTCCAGAGCTTTTTTTGCTATACGAGCAGCTTCTTCATAACCAACATGGGGATTTATAGCTGTTATAACCCCCACACTATTATCTACAAGTTCTCTACATCTTTTCTTATTTGCTTTTATTCCTTTAATTGCATTTTCAGTAAAGGTATTTACTCCGTTTTTAAGCATAGTAATAGATTGAAAAAGATTATACACCAAAACAGGCATCATGACATTTAATTCTAATTGTCCTGCTTCAGCAGCCATGGTTATAGTTGTATCATTCCCTATAATTTGAAAAGAAATTTGATTTACTACTTCTGGAATTACCGGATTGACTTTGCCGGGCATAATTGAAGAACCGGGCTGTACAGCTGGTAGATTAATTTCATTTATTCCTGTCCTTGGCCCCGAAGCCATTAATCTTAAGTCATTTGAAATTTTAGAAAGACTAACTGCACAAGTTTTAAGAGCGGAGGAAACCTCTACCAGTGGGTCAACATTTTGTGTTGCATCAATTAAATCATCAGCCTGTACGAAATCCAGACCGGTAATATCACTAAGAAAGTTGGTTACAATTTCCACATATTCAGGATCAGCATTAAGACCGGTACCTATTGCAGTTGCTCCTAGATTCACCACTTTTAAATCATCAATATTCTGTCTGATACGTTTAATATCTCTTTCTATGGCACTGGCATAGGCTGCAAATTCCTGACCCAATCTGATGGGTATAGCATCCTGCAGTTGAGTACGTCCCATCTTTAATACATCATCAAATTCTTCAGCTTTTTGAGAAAGAGCCTCATGTAAGCTATTTAGTTCGTCCAGAGCACCATGTGTCAAACTAATAACAGCCAGTCTTATGGCAGTAGGCACCACATCATTTGTGGATTGACTCATATTAACGTGATTATTAGGATGAACAATATTATAATCTCCCTTTTCTCCTCCAAGTATTTCTATTGCCCGATTGGCCAGCACTTCATTCATATTCATATTTATTGAAGTACCTGCACCACCCTGTACAGCATCTACAATAAATTGATCATAAAGTGCTCCCTCTATAACCTCATCAGCCGCTTCAATTATAGCTTCTCCAATCTTTTTGTTCAGAAGTCCTATTTCCATATTAGCAGAAGCAGCAGCTTTTTTTACCATAGCCAGTGCTTTTATTAATTGAGGATGTATTTTTAAATTGGTTATTTTAAAATTCTCCTCAGCTCTGAGTGATTGAACTCCATAATATGCATCTTTAGGGACTTCTTTTTCACCAACTGAATCCTTTTCTGTCCTTGTTAACATAATAAAAAAATCCTCCCTATAAAATATTAAAATTATTTCTGCCGGTTATTTTCTGAAGTTTTTTTAAAAAATCTTTATCTTTGTTTTGTATCCAGTAGTTTTCATCTACAAGGATAATCTTCTTATTCACTTTAATAAAAATGGGTATTCCCCCATTATTACTACTGATTAAATATTTAATACGAGAAAGCTTTTGTAATGAAATTTTGTTTAAATTAATATACAAAAATTCTTTTTTTAAATTAATTATCTTTTTTGCTATCAAACTATCTCCATCTTTAAAATAACCATGAATAAAAACCGCATTTCCCTCTTCCAGTAAAGAAATATCCAGATCCTGATAGAGATCAGGAAATACAATCACATTTATCTTACCGAACCAATCTTCTATTGTCAAGAAGGCCATTTGCTTATTTCTTTTTGTAAGATGGTTTTTCTTTTCTTGTATTAACCCTGCCACATTGGTTTTAAAATAAGATGGAGGCTCACCTTCATTTATTAATTGCCTGGAATTATAATTAGTCAAAAGCTTAATTTTTTCACTATAAGTGTCAAGAGGATGACCTGAAACATAAATTCCCAGGTATTCTTTTTCCCATTTTAATTTGTCCTTTTCGTTAAGTTTATTTACTTTCGGATAAGTTATTTCTTCATCATAAAATGAGTCATCATCTGACACAATATCAAAAAAAGAAGTCTGACCATTTCTACCTTCCCTTTGTAAAGAATTATATTTATCATATAACTCTTCATGTTTTACGAGCAATCTTGCTCTTTCTGGGCCAAAACTATCCATTGCCCCTGATTTTATTAAAGCCTCCAACATCTGAATATTAAAATGACTCAGGTCAATTCTATTTAAAAAATCAGACAGTGAATCATATCCCTTATCTTTTCTATTGTTGATTATTGATTTAATAGCTTTACTGCCTAAATTTTTAATTACTTTCAAACCAAACCTTATTGTACTATCATCAACGGGAGTAAAACCATAGTTACTTTCATTCACATCCGGAGGTAGTACCTTTATATTTATTTTTTGGGCTGCTTCAATATATCCGGCAACTTTATCCTGATTATTCATTACTGAAGAAAGTAAAGCTGAAAAAAATTCTGCCGGATATTTTACTTTTAAATAAGCCGTTTGATAAGCAAGGAGAGCATATGCAGCACTGTGGGATTTATTAAATCCATAACCAGCAAAATATTCCATTTGATCAAAAATAGAATGAGCAATCTCTTCCTTTATATTATTTTTTTCTTTTGCCCCACTTACAAATTTCTCCCTTTCCTGTGCTATTAATTTTTTCTTCTTTTTTCCCATTCCTCTTCTAAGGAGATCAGCTTCTCCCATAGAATAACCTGCCAGTTCGCTGGCTATTTCCATTACCTGTTCCTGATATAAAATTAATCCAAAAGTTTCTTTCAATATTGGTTCCAGACTCGGATGTAAATATTCAGGATCCTTTTCTCCATGGCGGCATTTTATATAGTCATCAACAAGACCGCTATTTAATGGACCGGGCCTACCCAGGGCCAGTAATGCTATTAAATCACTAAATACTTCAGGCTGCAAACGCTGATTGAGATCCTGAAAAAGATATGATTCCATCTGAAAAACACCCTGAGTTCTGCCCTCCTGCAACATTTTAT
Source organism: uncultured Halanaerobiaceae bacterium (assembly GCA_964609745.1). Classification (GTDB taxonomy): domain Bacteria; phylum Bacillota; class Halanaerobiia; order Halanaerobiales; family DATFIM01; genus CAZSTU01. The sequence continues at coordinate 1,893 of CAZSTU010000194.1, read as the reverse complement.
AAACTTCTTCATCATCTAGATTAATATTTTCAATATTAATTTGTTCTCCATGCCGTTTTTCAATTAATTTTAAGGTGTTTTCAATAACAGTTAAATTTCTCAATCCCAGAAAATCCATTTTTAATAATCCGAGATCTTCAAGTTCTTCCATTGGAAACTGTGTAATAACACTATCATCCTGAAGTTGTAATGGAACCCAATTAATTAAATCATCAGGACCTATAATCACTCCAGCAGCATGTGTTGATATATGCCTGGGCATTCCCTCAATATCCCGGGCATACTCTATTAATTCTTTGACTTCTTTGTCTTTTTCAACTCTATTTGCCAGATTGCTATTCTGTTCTAAAGCTTCCTTAAGAGTTACTCCCGGGCGAGAAGGAATCATTTTGGCTATTTTATCAACTTTACCATAAGGGAGGTTCATAACCCGCCCTACATCGCGAATAACTGCCCGAGCAGCCATAGTACCAAAAGTACCAATTTGTGCTACTTTTTCAGAACCATATCTTTCCTTTACATAATTTATTATTTCATCACGTCTTTCATCAAAATCAATATCAATATCAGGCATTGTCACTCTCTCAGGATTAAGAAAGCGCTCAAAAATCAAACCATATTTTAGGGGGTTTATTTTAGTTATTCCCAACAAATACGAAACAAGACTGCCCGCCGCCGAACCTCTTCCAGGACCCACTCTTATATTATTTCTCCGAGCATAATCTACAAAATCCCATACAATAAGAAAATATGGAATATAGCCCATTTCTTTTACAACATTTATTTCATACTCCAGTCTTTCCCTGGCTTCTTCCGAATTTTCCAAACCTTTTTCTCTTAGGCCCTCATCACATTTTTCTCTTAACAACTCTTCCGGGGATTCTTTTCCGGAGCCCGGAAAAGATGGAAGGTGAAATGTATTAAAATCAAGTTCCACATTGCATTTATCAGCAATTTTTATAGTATTATTAATAGCACTTTTTACCTCAGGCATTAATTTTTTCATTTCTGTGGAACTTTTAAAATAAAACTCTTCTCCTTCAAATGTCATTCTTTTTTCGTCTTCAAGAGTTTTTCCAGTTTTAAGAGCAAGCAATACTTCGTGAGTATCTGCCTGACTGCGATTAAGATAATGAACATCATTTGTCAAAACCACAGGTAGCTTGTATTTGTTTGCTAATTTAATTATCTGACTGTTTACCTTTTTTTCTTCAGGTAAATTATGGTCCTGCAATTCCAGATAAAAATCTTTTTTTCCAAAAATAGCCTGATAATCTGAAATAACTTTTTTTGCTTTATCTTTTTTTCCCTGCAGTATCAACTGCGGTATTTCACCCTGCAGACAAGCTGAAAGTGCTATTAAACCTTTTCTGTTTTCATATAATAAATCTTTATCCACACGAGGCTTATAATAAAAACCATCAAGCCAACCACGGGAAACAATCTTAATTAAATTCTGATACCCTTTATTATTCTTGGCCAATAATACCAGATGATATCTTTTTTGAGAATCCTTTTTTTTCATACTTTCAGGTGCCATGTAAACTTCACAGCCCAAAATCGGCTTTATATTTTCCTCAAGTGCTTTTTTATAAAACTTAATTATACCATATAATACTCCATGGTCAGTCATGGCTACTGCTGGCATATTGTATTCCTTAGCTCGCTGTATCAGTTCTTCCACTCTAACAGCTCCATCAAGCAAGCTGTACTCTGTATGATTGTGAAGGTGGACAAACTCACCATTGGTAGCATGGCTTTTCCCTTTAGTCATAGTAATCATCCTATCCTCCAGTATAATTAGCATGGAAAATTTACCTGAGCATGAAAAATTATTACTTTCCTTTATGATATCCAAAAATGTGGTGAGAATCAAATTGATTTTTATTTATA
>CAZSTU010000193.1:0-5687 GCA_964609745.1 uncultured Halanaerobiaceae bacterium | reverse complement strand
AAGCAAATAATAAACATATGTCAATAATTAACTGGGATCATAACTCATAGGACGGGAACCGAAATTATCCAGTGAAATTTTTTTGATTTTTTTATCCTGGAATTTTTCTTTTTTCTGCCATTTTTTCATTTTTTCTCTTACATTATCACACCTGATTAGTGTTGCGTTTTCAATTTGCTCAAAATATTTGTAAACACTTTTGTTTATTTTGTTTTCTGTAAAAATATAAACCTCAATATCCCTGTTTTCCATATATTCTTTTATACTCCTAGCATCGACTATTCCTACCGGCAGTTTCAATCTATAGGCAAATATAATATCTGCAGATTTTGTGGAAAATATATTTTTTAAAAAATTTAACATATTTATTACCTCCCATTTAATTATAACAGTATTTAGGAATAATTTAAATTAAATTTTAAATATTTGTATCTACAATTTTATGTGGTATAATAAATTCCGGTGATTAATATGGTAGATAATAATAAAAGACAGCATATAGAAGCACAGTTAAAAGAAGTGCCCGATAAACCGGGGGTTTATCAAATGCTGGATGAGACCGGTGATGTTATTTATGTCGGAAAGGCTAAATCCCTGCGCAAAAGGGTTAGATCATATTTTCGGCGGGGCAATCATCGCTATAAAACCAGGATAATGGTTGAGCATATAGATGATTTTGATTATATTGTTACAGACAATGAGGTTGAAGCCTATATCTTAGAAGCAAATTTAATCAAAAAATATCGACCCAAATTTAATATAAGATTAAAAGATGATAAAACATATCCCTATATAAAAATAACTACAAATGAGGATTTTCCCCGCATTTTTAAAACCAGAGTAGTTAAAAAGGATGGTGCAGAGTATTTTGGCCCCTTTGCCGATGTAAATGCTATATATAAAACCATAAATGTATTAAAAGATCTTTTTTCTCTTAGAACCTGTAAAAGGGAAATAAAAGATGGAAAACCCTATGACCGCCCCTGTTTGAATTATCATATTGAAAAATGCTATGGTCCCTGTATAGGTGAAATAAGTCAAAAAGAATATGGTAAACTTGTTAAAAGAGTGATTAAATTTCTTTCAGGGCGTCAGTCAGAGGTGATAGATCAGATTGAAGAAAAAATGTATGAGGCCTCAGCAAATAATAACTTTGAGAAGGCAGCCGAGTACAGGGATCAGATGCAGGCCCTAAAAGAGGTTTCCCGGCAGCAAAAGGTTATGTCCGGTGGGGGAGAGGATCAGGATGTACTGGCCCTCAAAAGGGGAAATGATGAACAATCTTCAGTACAGTTACTGCTTGTTCGTAATGGCCGGCTTATGGGGCAGGAACATTTTCTACTGCAAGGAACAGAAAAGGAGAATGCTGAAGAAATAATGGGTTCTTTTATGCAGCAGTATTATGAACAGGCTCCACAAGTCCCGGATGAGATACTGGTGAATACAGATTTTAATTATCAATCACTGCTTGCAGATAGACTGCAGCAGCGCCGGGGTAAAAAAGTAAAAATTAAAAAACCGCGCCGGGGTCAAAAAAAGCGTCTGGTAGAAATGGCAGAGCGAAATGCCAGTCAAAATTTAAAAAAAGAGCAGATAAGACAGAAGTACCGCAAAAAGCGGACTACTGTAGCAGTTCGCGAACTGCAGCAGAGATTAGATTTAAATAAAGTACCTTCACATATAGAAGGCTTTGATATTTCCAATATACAGGGCAGTGATCCGGTTGCTTCTCTGGTGGTATTCAAAGATGGAACTGAATCCAAAAAGGATTATCGCCGTTTTAAAATTAAAACGGTTACAGGTTCTGATGATTTTGCCATGATGCGGGAAGTGGTACAGAGAAGATACAGTCGCTTACTTGAAGAGAACCGTGATCTTCCCGATTTAATATTAATTGATGGTGGTAAAGGACAACTAAATGCAGCCAGGGAGGTTTTGATAGAACTGGGTCTTAAAAAGCAGGAGATTATTGGACTGGCCAAAAAAGAAGAGGAAATATTTTTACCTGATAGAGAAAATCCGGTTAAAATCCCGAAGGATTCTTCTGCCCTGCATCTTTTGCAGCGGGTAAGAGATGAGGCACATCGTTTTGCCGTTAGTTATCACCGCAAACTCAGGTCAAGAAGATTGACTCACAGCCTTCTTGACCGAATACCGGGGGTTGGCCCAAAACGCCGCCGGGCACTTTTGCGCCATTTTGGGTCTCTGGGTAAGATTAAACAGGCCAATATTACCCAGCTCAGTGAAGTAGATGGTATAAGCAGTAAAACTGCCCGGAAAATTTATGATTTTTTACAAAAAAATATTCGTGTATAAGTATAGGCTAATTTATGAAGTTTTATGATCATATGTCAAAAAATATGACTTTTCTGCGGTATTGACATCAATACTCTCTGAGGATATAATAATGAATGGGTATAAAATTTTATCAACCATCCTAGCTGGAGGTGAAATAAACTATGGCTTATGTAATTTCAGATGATTGTATCTCCTGTGGCGCCTGTGAACCTGAGTGTCCTGTTGATGCAATAAGTGAAGGAGATACTAAATTTGAAATTGATGCAGATACCTGTATCGATTGTGCAGCCTGTGCTGAAGTATGTCCTGTGGATGCGATCAGTCCTGCATAATAAATAGACAGGACAGGGGAGCCGGAGTGATTATACTCCGGTTTTTCTTGTTAAAAACAGGATTTATTTCCTGTTTAAAGAATAAATATATTGGAATAAAAAAATGCAAGATTATGGTGAATAATAATCACTAAAAGGAGATGATTATTGTGGGTTATGTGGAAAAGGTAGATCATGAGATAGCAGAACTGATTGATAAGGAGTATGAAAGGCAGCAACGGAATATTGAGCTTATTGCCTCCGAAAATTTTGTAAGTAATGCCGTTATGGAAGCAGCGGGTTCCTGTCTAACCAACAAATATGCTGAAGGTTATCCACACAAGCGCTATTACGGTGGTTGTGAAGTTGTTGATGAAGTTGAAGAACTGGCAAGAGAAAGAGCCAAAAAACTTTTTGATGCTGATCATGCCAATGTGCAGCCACATTCAGGTTCTCAGGCCAATCAGGCTGTTTATCTGGCAGTTTTGTCACCGGGTGATACAATACTTTCCATGGATCTAAGTCATGGTGGACATTTAAGTCATGGTAGTCCGGTAAATATATCAGGCAGTTATTTTAATATAGTACATTATGGTGTAAGTAAGGAAGAAGAAGTTATAGATTATGATCAGGTACAAAAACTGGCCGAAGAGCATAATCCTGAATTAATTCTGGCAGGAGCCAGCGCCTATCCCCGGGTGATTGACTTTGATCGTTTCCGGGAAATAGCCGATAGTGTTGATGCTTATCTGATGGTTGATATAGCCCATATTGCCGGATTGGTTGCTGCTGACCTGCATCCAAACCCTGTACCTGTTGCTGATTTTGTAACAACTACTACACACAAAACTCTCAGAGGTACCAGAGGAGGAATGATTCTCTGTAAGGAAGAACATGCTCAAAAAATTGATAAAGCTATTTTCCCCGGACTTCAGGGTGGACCGTTAATGCACATAATTGCCGCCAAAGCTGTGGCTTTCAAGGAGGCCCTGACAGATGATTTTCAGAAATATCAGGAACAGATAATAAAAAATGCTCAAAAACTTGCTGAAAGTCTGCAGAGTTATGGTATGAGACTTGTATCTGGGGGAACAGATAACCACCTAATGCTGGTTGATCTCAACAATATGGGAACTACAGGAAAGGATGCCGAAGAAGCACTGGATAAAGTGGGTATTACCTTAAATAAAAATACAATTCCCTTTGATGAGCGCAGTCCTTTTGTTACCAGTGGTGTTCGCATTGGTACTCCGGCTGTAACCACCAGGGGGATGAAAGAACCTGAAATGGAAAAAATAGCAGAATTTATCTACAATACCATCAAAAATGCTGATGATGATGATAAACTGGCCGGTATTCGTGAAAAAGTATATGAGCTTTCTGCTAAGTTTAATGATGATGGGGATTTATCCCGGGTAAGTAAATAACGGATTTTTCATGATTAAATAAAGAGCAGGGGTTTAACCCCTGCTCATCACTGCAGGGAGAGAACATAACATGAAATATAAATTAATTGCATTAGATCTTGATAACACACTCCTTGATATGGAGCATAAATTAAGTGAAAATACTATAAAAACCATTCAGAGTATACAGCAAAGAGGTTATGAAATTATCATTGCTACAGGAAGGATGTTTATTTCAACTCTTCCCTTTGCTAAAAAGCTGAATCTTGAGAATGAGGTAATTTCTTATAATGGAGCTTTGATTATGGATGTGGTGAGTAAAGAAAAAATATTTCAGCAATCAATTGAACTCGATACTGCCCGGGAAATTATAAATATCTGTAATGAGGTGGACCTGCATTTAAATATTTATCTTGATGATCAATTATTTGTGGGGGAATACAATCATCTGGTAAAAAAATATGAAAAAATAGCGGGAATAAAAGCAAGGGTAGTAGGAAATTTGCATCAATTTTTAAAAAAGGACCCCACCAAATTACTTGTTATTGAAAATAATAGAGAGAAAAAAAAGAAGTTTTTACAGATGTTTAAAAGGAAATTTAAAAATAAACTGGCAGTTACTGAATCTAAAGCAAAGTTTATAGAATTTATGGCTCCCGGTGTCTCCAAAGGTAAAGCACTAAGGTTTTTGGTTGATAAAAAAGGTGTTAAGCAGTCACAGGTTATAGCAACAGGTGATGGATGGAATGATGCTGAAATGATAGAATGGGCTGGCCTGGGCATAGCCATGGGAAATGCTCCTGAAGAAATAAAAGATAAGGCTGATCTAGTTGCACCTCATCATGACCGGGAGGGTGTTGCAAGAATTTTAAGTAGAATTTTATGATATTGACATAATATAAAAAAATGTTTTAATAATACTGACCGGTCAGTATTATAGATTTAATGGGATAATATGGATAAAACATTATATACTGCCTCTACTGGTCTTGCAAAACTTCACATTTAGAGTTATAATTAAAACTAGTAAAATATCTCAACTATTATAATTTTATGTTAATTGCAATAATATTATAGAGAGGAGAAGCTGGGTTAGGAGCAAAATTTTTCCTGGATTTTATTAAAGGGGGGACAGTTTATGCCAATTAATTTTAGGTTTGCCAAGAAATTTGCGGCTGAACAAATACTTAAAAGGGCTATGAACTATATTGAAAAGGATCCGGAAAAGAATTTTTTAAAAGTACTTGATCTGGCGGATAAAGTTGCAGGTACTGATAAACATCACCAGGAGATAGATAGTCTTCGGGAAAGCTTTAAAACAAATCCTGCCATCAGACAGTATGTGAAGAAATTTACTGAAATAGCTCCAAGTTATAAAGAAGGACTTGTCATGAATTTTTTCATAAATTCAGGCTTACTAGGGATACCCTATCAGTTTGAAAAGGCTGAAGAACTTGGAGTTAATGTTCCCTGGACAATATTAATTGACCCGACGAGTGGCTGTAATTTGAACTGCACAGGCTGCTGGGCAGGTAAATATAGTGAAAGTGATAGTCTGGACTTTGAGACAATAGATAGAATAATCACAGAGGCCAAGGAACTAGGAATTTATTTTATAGTTTTATCAGGGGGAGAACCGACGGTATATCCCAGATTATTTGATATTTTTGAA
>CAZSTU010000192.1:0-5723 GCA_964609745.1 uncultured Halanaerobiaceae bacterium | reverse complement strand
GATAATAGTATTAAATATACTCCTGCCGGGGGTGAAATTGATATACGGGCCCAATTAGTTGCTGATAAATTACAGCTGGAAATTGAAGATACGGGCTGTGGAATTCCAAAGGAAGATATTCCCCATATTTTTGAACGGTTTTACAGGGTTGATGAAGCCCGTTCGGAAAAGAAAGGTGTGGGACTTGGTTTATCTATTGCCCGCTGGATTGTAGAAATACATGAAGGAGAAATTGAAGTGGAAAGTGAAGTGGGAACCGGGACCAAAATAACTGTATTTCTGCCCCGGGAAAGTGAAAACATCCCCAGTGATTAGAAAAGAAGTATTTGATTTGTGGAATATATAGATTATGTTATTATAAGTTTGATTTAAAAAAGTATATTTGCTCAATAAACATCAGCTTTGATTGACCTGTTTTTTGAACCAGGATTTAAAATTGAAGGAGGAATATAATGAAACCAGGACGATGTCAAATTTGTGGAGAAACATATTTAGGAAAGGAAACTCCGGACCGCTGTCCTTACTGTGGAGCAGCCGGGAAAAATTTAGTCTCTCCTGCTGAATATCTGGATTATGGAGTTATTGAAATTTCCGAGGAAAGTAAAAAGGGCTGTCTGCATGCTTTAGAGCTTGAAATTAGTAATCAAGCTTTTTATCAAAAATGTGCTGCTTAAGCTGAAAATCAGGTTTCCCGGGCCATTTTTAAAAGGCTGGGCAAACATGAAGGTGAACATGCCGAATTAATTGCTGATATGCTGGGAATAGAAGAAGGAAAGTTACCTGAAGTTGAGATCCCGACAAGTGATAAGGCCCGGTTTGAAGAAGCTCATGACCATGAACAGGAGGCCATAAATTTTTACATGAATCTGGCCCAGAAGGCACCAGAAACTAGAGTAAAAGAAGTATTCAGTGCTTTATCTGATATTGAGTTAAAGCATTTGAATATATCCAATATATATCAATAAAATATACTTTTTGTGTTCATATCATACCTGTTTTAGAATAACGATATGTAAATTTTATAAAGATAGTTGAGTTTGTGAAGGAAATTTTTACTGTTTTTCTGGTTTACCTCCCCTGCACATTTTAGTTGAGTTTTACTTATAATATATAAAAAGATAAAAAAGGGGGTAGTCAGAATGGCTGAAGATAAAACATCAAAGCAGCAGGAAGAAAGATATTCAGTTCAAAATGAAGAAGGTAGTCGAGATAGTGAGAAAAAGGAAAGGGCTAAAGAGAATAATAATAAAAATAACAAAAATAATATACCCCGGGTAAATAGTAATGATATTGGGGAAATGGATTATATTTTATTTTTAATTTTAGTCTTACTCCTGGCCGGGAGTAAACAAATTTTTACTCCTTATATAGAGTTATTTCAACAACAGGCTGGTTCAATAAAACAGACCCTGGATGCTTTTAGTTTTACTGCTGAAGAGCTGGAAAAAGTTATGACTGCTTCAGAAAAATTAAGATGAATCAAAATGTCACAAAAACCAATTTATATGGTTTTTTGTGACATTTTTTTATGAATAAGTATATTTACAGAAAATTTAATTTGTGTTATAATCATTGTAACTAAAAAGAGGAGGCAGATAAGATGGCAGATATTTATCCGTTTAAAGGGTATAGATATAATGAGGAACAAGTGGGTGATATAAATAAAGTAGTGACCCCTCCTTATGATAAAATTGAGGGAGAGGACAGAATTAAATTTCAGGAAAGAAACCCTTATAATATTATAAGATTAATTCTGGGTGAAGATGAACACAAAAAAGAAGAATACCAGCAAGCAGCAGATTATTTACAGGACTGGATTGATAAAGATGTCTTAATTCAGGAATCTGAGGCCGGTTTTTATGCTTATAATCAGGAATATGAAGTTGCCGGACAAACCCGGGTTCGAAAAGGTTTTGTCGGGCTGGGAAAAATTGAAGATGAAAAAGGGGTTAAAGCTCATGAAAATACTATGGCCGGACCTAAAGCTGACAGGTTAAATTTGATCCGGGCTACGGAAGCAAATTTTGGCCATATTTTTATGTTATATTCTGATAGACAAAAAAAGATAATTAAATTACTGGATGATGAAGTTAGAGGAAAAGAACCTTTACTAAAAGTTAATGATGAAAATGGTAATTTACATAAATTATGGCCTATAAAGGACCAGGAAATTATTGATTTTATCAAAGAACAAATGGCTGACCGTGATCTTTATATTGCTGATGGACATCACCGTTACCAGACAGCTTTGAATTTCAAAAAAGAATGTGAAAAAAAGGGTTATAGAGGGGATTTTGATAAACGATTGATGACTTTTGTTAATTTTGATGATCCAGGATTGACTATTTTAGCAACTCACAGGCTGGTATATGGTCTGGATGATTTTGATCCGGATAGATTTCTGAATGAGATTACCCGGGATTTTGCGGTAAAAAAATATGAGGACCGTTCCCGAATGTATGAAGATCTGGAAGAAAACAGGGGTCGTAAAAATTGTTTTGGACTTTGTTTTAAAGACAGAGAAGGATTCTGGGTTCTGACATTAAAAAATAAGAATGTGGTTCAGGAAATGAATGGAGATCATTCCCGGGACTGGTGTGAACTTGATGTTGCTGTTTTACATAAAGCTATTTTGGAGCAGAGACTTGGGATTGACAAAAAGGCTCTGGAAAGCAAAAAAAACATTGAGTATGTTCGTGGGCGAGACAGTGCTATAGATAAATTACAGCAAGGTAATTACCAGGCCTGTTTTATATTAAATCCGACCCCAGAAAGAAAAGTTATGCAGATAGCTGACCGGGGAGAAAAAATGCCACAAAAATCGACTGATTTTTATCCAAAATTATTAACTGGGCTTGTGATACATAAATTAAATATACAAAAATAATTGTATGAAGCTCTTTTTTTTTTTTTTTTTTTTTGGGATGAGAAAGTTTTCCTATTTTTTTTAAAAAAATTATTGTGAATTTTATCGATTAATGTTATAATTAAACAGGCAATTAGTAAAGAATATTATTATTGCTAATAATTAAGATGTTTTGTCTCTTATACAAAACAAATATAAATAGGACTTTTGTAGGAAAAACTCTTGTTTTGAAGGTTTTTTGGATATGTACCAAGAATTAGTAAGTAATAAATTATAGTAAATAAGTTAAGAATTTATTGAAATAGTTTGATATTTAAGGGATTATTTAAGGTGTTTTTACATAAAGTTACAAAAAAGCAAGTTACAAAAAGTTCAAGAAATAAAAATCAACTAAATTACAAAAAAGGTATAAAATAATTAAGTAATAATTAGTTAATGTTAGTTAATGTATTGACCTAATTATTTAAACAGGGGAAAGGGGCCTGGTTTTATGAAATCAGTCTTAATTGTTGATGATGCTGCCTTTATGAGATTGAATATCAAGAACATTTTAAAGGATAATTATGAAGTTGTGGGAGAGGCAGAAAATGGTAAAGAAGGAGTAGAAAAGTACCAGGAGCTGGAGCCAGATATTGTTACTATGGATATAACAATGCCGGTTATGGATGGTCTGGAAGCGATTAAAGCAATTAAGGATATTGACCCGGAAGCTAAGATTGTGGTCTGTAGTGCTATGGGCCAGCAGAAAATGGTGATTAAAGCCATTGAACTGGGTGCAAAGGATTTTATTGTTAAACCTTTTAAAGAAGATAGAGTGGTAAATGCTATTCAAAAAATGGCTTAATATCTTAAGCAGTATTATCTAACTGGGAGAACAAAAATTTAGAGTTGCTAAGGAAATACTTTATTACATAGGAAAAAAGTATTGTCGATCAGAGGGTAAAGCAATCAGGATGGAGCAAAGATTTTGTCTAAAGCAATTTTTCGTAGGGGATTAATGTTATATCTGGAATTTGTGATAGAGGTTATATTTTGCATGTTTAAAAAATAATCTAAAGTGGTGGTGGGATATGGATTTTACTATGGATTTGCTACAAAAAGGCCTGGATGGGGCTATGGAAAGACAGCAGACAATAAGTAATAATCTGTCCAATGTCAATACACCTGGTTATAAAAGGCAGGATGTTAATTTTAAAGAAGCACTGGCCCGGGAAGTTGAAAATCAGAAAAAAGGGTCACGCTTAACTACTACCAACCATAAACATAAGTCGGGAGTTGGTTTTTCGTCTAACAATAAATTTTCCCGCCAGAGTTTAGATGGTTTTAAGTATAAAAATGATGGTAATAGTGTGGATGTAGATGTGGAAATGGCTAATTTAGCCAAGAATAATATATATTATAATACTTTAGTCCGGCAGCTTGATAATAAATTTTCAAGATTAAATTCTGTGATAGAAAGGGGTAGTGGTTAATATGTTTTCAGCTTTTGATACAAGTGCTTCTGGTTTAACTGCCCAGAGACTACGTATGGATACTATTTCGGATAATATTGCCAATGTGAATACCACTAGAAGCTCAGATGGAGAACCATACAGGCGTAAGGTCCCTGTTTTTGAGGAAAAGTCCGGGGGCAGGTTTTCCAGATTGATGAATGAGGAACTTAGATCTAAGGGTGATAATGATCAGGGCAGAGGAGTTGTAGTCCGGGGAATTGTTGAGGATGATAGTCCTCTGGAACGGGCCTATAGACCTGAACACCCTGATGCTGATGAAGATGGTTATGTTTCTTTACCCAATATAGATGTTACTTCTGAAATGGCAAATATGATTGAGGCTTCAAGGGCTTATGAGGCAAATATTACTGCCCTGGATACACACAAGAATATGGCCCAGCGAGCTATCCAGATTGGTGGTTAGGGGGAAAAGTTATGCTTGGAAAAATTAACGGAAATTTCAGTTATGTTCTGGGAGATAGTAATAAGCAACAAAAGTCGGATTCCAGTGCTTCTTTTTCCCAGTTATTGCGCAAAAATATTGATGGAGTTAATCAGCTGAATAAAAAAGCGGACAACCTGTCAGAAAGTTTTGCCCTTGGTGAAATTGATAATGTTCATGAAGTAACAGTTGCTACTGAAAAGGCAAAAACTGCCCTTAATCTCACTTCTGCTGTGCAAAATAAAGTTATGGACTCGTATGAAAAAATAATGCAGATGCAGGTGTGAGATTGGTTTAAAGTAATCTTTATGTGAAAGAGGTTTTAAAATGGCAGATTGGTTAAGTGAATATATTGAGCAAATAGGAGATATCTGGGAAAATTTAAATAGGAGAGCTCAGATTACTATTCTTATCGGGATGGTTGGTGTATTTTTGGGCCTGGTGTTCCTAATTATTTTTGCTGGAGAAGGTGATTATGCGGTTTTATTCAGTCAGCTGGATCCTGAGGATGCAGATGCTATTGTAAATAATCTTGAGGAACAGGGTATACCCTATAAATTGGAGAATAATGGTGCTACGATTAAAGTTCCTGCTGACCAACTGCATAAAACCAGATTGGATATGGCGGGTGAAGGTCTTCCCGGAAAAGGATTGGTGGGTTTTGAAATTTTTGATGAAAGCCAGTTTGGTACCACTGATTTTGAAAGAAAGATTAACTATTATCGAGCTATTGGCGGCGTATTGAGCCGTTCTATCAGCTCTATGCAAACAATATATTTTGCCAGAGTACAGTTATCCCCACCTCTGGAAAGTGTTATTCAGGCAGAAGAAAAACCTGCTTAAGCTTCTGTGTTGCTGCGTTTGAAACCCGGTACTAATATAGAGAAAGAACCGGTAAAGGCGATTAGCCATCTGGTAGCCA
>CAZSTU010000191.1:0-5772 GCA_964609745.1 uncultured Halanaerobiaceae bacterium | reverse complement strand
GAACATCAATTATTTGAAGAAAGTGTGGCGGAGGATATAGCATTTGGTCCTAAAAATCTTAAACTGGATAAAAATGAAGTTGAGAACAGAGTGAAGGAGTCAATGTCTCTTGTAGGGATGGATTATGATCTTTATGGTGAGCGGTCACCATTTAACTTAAGTGGTGGTCAACAAAGAAGGGTAGCTATAGCAGGTGTGCTGGCCATGAAACCTGAAGTATTAATTCTTGACGAGCCAACTGCAGGTTTGGATCCTACTGGCAGAGAAAAGTTGATGAATTTACTGCAGTATTTACATGATAATCTTGGTATGACAATTGTTTTGATTTCACACCGCATGGGAGAAATAGCTCGTCTGGCAAATAGAGTACTTGTTTTAGATAAAGGAAAGTTAATAATGGATAATACTCCTCGTAAAGTTTTTAATCAGGGAGAAAAGCTAAAGAAATTGGGACTGGATTTGCCTCAGGTTTCTTTAATATTGAAAAAATTGCAGGCAAGAGGTTTAAATGTTAGAAGTGATATTTTCACTATAAAGGAAGCTAAAAATGAAATATTATCTGCATTGAGGAGAAGCAAATCATGTTAACTGATATAACAATAGGTCAGTATATACCGGGGGATTCTATAATTCACAAATTAGATCCCAGGATAAAAATTTTAATTACCATAATTATGATAACGGCTCTTTTTTTGATTAGTCAATTCATAGGGTTTATTTTCTTTTTAGCTTTAATAATTGCAACTATAAGTGTCGCTGATTTACCGGTACTTAAAATACTGAATGGGTTAAAACCGATATTTTTCCTGATAATTTTAACTTTATTTTTACACGTTTTTTTAACCAAAGGTGGGAATGTTATCTGGCAGTGGCGTTTTATAAGTATTGAAGAAGAAGGACTGTATACCGGATTTTTTATGGTTAGTAGAATTTTATTGTTGATTATGTTTACTTCTCTTTTAACTTTAACAACATCACCATTACAATTAACCGATGGTATTGAATATTTACTAAATCCCTTTAAAAAAATAGGAGTTCCAGCCAGTGAGCTGGCTATGATGATGACAATTGCTCTGAGATTTATTCCGACTTTACTGGAAGAGGCGCAAAAGATCATTAAAGCACAAAAAGCAAGAGGAGCAGATTTTGAAAGTGGAAATATAATTAAAAGAGCAAAAAATTTGATTCCATTACTGGTTCCGTTATTTATAAGTGCTTTTCGTAGAGCTGATGAACTGGCACTGGCTATGGAAGCCAGATGCTATAAAGGTGGAGAAGGCCGGACCAGATTGCATGAATTGACACTAAAAAGTAGAGATTTTTTTGCCCTTGCCTTTGTAACGATTTTTGCACTATTTGTGATTCGTTTTTAAAGTTTATAATTTATAATTTGGAGTAGATCAAGGAAGATATTTATGCAAAATATCAAAATTCTTCTGGAATATGATGGAACGAATTTTCAGGGATGGCAAAAACAAAAACATACTACCCAAACTGTTCAACAACAACTTGAAAATTGTCTTAAAAAGATTAACAAAAAACCGGTGCAGGTAGTTGGTGCAGGCAGGACAGATTCGGGGGTGCATGCTGAAGGACAGGTAGCTAACTTTTTTTTGAATATTAAAATGCCTGTAGAGCGAATTCCACTGGCTTTAAATAGTATTTTGAGAGATGACATAGTTTGTAAAAAAGCTGAAAAAGTTTCTGAAGACTTTCATGCTCGATTTGATGCTATGGGAAAAAGGTATAGATACAGGATTTTGAATCGCTCTTTTCATTCTGTATTTACCCGCAATTATGTTTATACATTTTATAAAAATTTAAATTATGAAGCAATGGGAAAAGCTGCACATTTTTTTCAGGGAACACATGATTTTTCTGCATTTCAATCTAAAGGCAGTGATGTTAAAAACACAATTAGAACAATAGATTATATTGAACTTAAAAGAAAGAATGAAGAAATCTGGTTGGTTGTAGATGGAGACGGTTTTTTGTATAATATGATAAGAATAATTGTTGGAACTTTACTGGAAGTTGGTGTGGGGAAACTTATACCCAAAAAGATACCTAAAATTATCAAAAGTGGTTCACGGTCACAGGCAGGTTTTACAGCTCCTGCAAGAGGATTAACTCTGGTCAGGGTATATTATTAGATAGGAATATTTTTTGACAAAAGAATCTGTTTGTAATAAAATTATTATGTATCAATATGTCTATAAAGCCCCGTTACTTTATGATATATTGAAAAGATAAAAAAGGAGGGATATAATGTCAACATATATGGCAAAACCGGATGAAATTGAAAGAGAATGGTTTGTGGTTGATGCTAAAGGAAAAACTCTGGGACGATTTGCCTCACAGGTTGCAAAAATTCTACGCGGAAAACATAAACCTACTTATACTCCTCATGTTGACAGCGGGGATTTTGTAATAGTAGTTAATGCAGAAAAAGTGGAATTATCTGGAGATAAATGGGAAGATAAAGAATATATAAGACACAGTCAGTATCCGGGTGGTATTAGAAAAACCCCTTATGAGGATTTAAGAGAGATTAAACCTGAATTAATAATTGAGAAGGCAGTAAGAGGAATGCTGCCTCATAACAAACTGGGTAGGAAGATATTTAAAAAACTTAAAGTTTATGCTGGCCCTGATCATCCTCATCAGGCTCAGCAACCGAAAGAAATAGAATTGTAATCTGGAAAGGAGGAAAGATAAATGGCTTCAGATGTACAATACTGGGGTACCGGCCGCAGAAAGACAGCAACTGCCAGAGTTAGACTGGTACCTGGAAATGGTAATATTATTGTTAATGATCGTGATGTAGACGATTATTTTTATCGTAAATCTTTAATACAGGATTTAAAATCACCACTGGAAGTTACTAATAGTACTGGTAATTTTGATGTACTGGTAAATGTTGATGGTGGAGGCCTTTCAGGACAGGCCGGAGCTATTCGTCATGGTATTGCGAGAGCTTTACTTAATGTTGATGATGAATATCGAAAACCATTGAAAAAAGCCGGTTATCTCACCAGAGACCCCAGAATGAAAGAAAGAAGAAAGTATGGTCTCAAAAAAGCTCGTAAAGCACCTCAGTTTTCCAAAAGATAATTTGAATTATAGAATAACACTAAAAGGGAGGGTTAACCTCTCTTTTTTTATTTTGTTGGAAGGATTAAAGTTACTTAACCAGAATAAATATATTAGATGGAATAATTATGTAAAAATCAAGGGGTGATATTTGATGTCAGTGGTAATGGCTGGATTAAGTCCTCACCCACCTTTAATCATACCTGAAATAGGGGGAGAGGATAGGAAAAAAGTTAGTGATACTATTAATAGTTTGAGAGAATTGTCTTCTGAAATTGCTTCTATTGATCCTGAAGTTATTTTAACTATTAGTCCTCACGGGTCTGTATTTAGAGATGCAATAAGTGTACTTAGTTTACCTGTTTTGAAGGGGGATTTTTCCCAGTTTGGAGTTTCTTCAGTAAAATTCACCAAAGAAACTGATATGGATTTTATAAGAGAATTAGATAAAATAGCAACTGAAAATGGTAAAACACTTGTTAAACTTGACAAAGATAATTCAAGAAACTACAATCTTAATCCCGAACTTGATCATGGAGTCATGGTCCCACTTTTCTATCTGGAAGAGGCAGGAGTAGATTCATCTCTGGTACCACTGTCTATGGGACTAATGGAATATAATGAGTTGTATGAGTTTGGTCATTTGATTAAAGAAACAGCAGAAAATTTGCATAAAAAAACTGTAATAATAACCAGTGGAGATCTTTCACATCGTCTTAAACCTGGTGCTCCAGCCGGTTACAATCCCAGAGGAAAAGAGTTTGACAATAAACTTGTGGAATATTTAAAAAGTAAAGAATTTGAAAGTATACTCAATATGGATCCAGCATTAATAGAAAAAGCAGGCGAATGTGGTTTAAGACCATTGATAATGATGCTTGGGGCCATAAGAGAATTTGAAGTTAAAGTTGATATGAAATCATATGAAGGCCCTTTTGGAGTTGGCTATGCAGTAGCAGGTTTTTATCTTAAGGAAAAAGGGTAGATAAATAACAAAAAATATATAGATTTGAAAAATTAAAATAGAATATTTTTGATTAATTTTAAAAGGGGGTATATAATGTTTACTGAAGATAGTATTGTCACTATTGCCCGTGAGACTGTTGAGGAGTATGTAAAAAAAGGAACTATTAAAGAAATAAATGATAATGAACTTTCTCCTGAACTAAAAAAACAGGCTGGAGTTTTTGTAACCCTAAAAAAAGAAAGTAATTTAAGGGGTTGTATAGGTACAGTGCAACCAACACAACCCAATATTGCCCGGGAAATTGTAAAAAATGCAGTTAATGCAGCAGCACATGATCCTCGTTTTCCAGCAGTTAGAGAAGATGAACTTGAATATTTAAGTTATTCTGTTGATGTTTTAGGCCAAAAGGAAAAAGTAGAAGATAAAACTGATCTAGATCCCCAAAAATATGGTGTTGTTGTCAAAAAAGGTACTCGAACTGGTTTATTATTACCTGACCTGGAAGGTGTAGATACTATAGAAAAACAACTGGAAATTGCGCGAAAAAAAGCAGGTATAAAGGAAACAGGAAATTTTGAAATCTACCGATTTCCGGTAATTAGATATAAAGAGTGATAAAATATGAACACAGAAGCAGAATATTATAAAAAAATAAATGGAAATACAATAAAATGTGAACTCTGCCCCCATAATTGTACAATTAAAAAGGGAGAAACAGGTTTATGTCAGGTGAGAAAAAATGATAATGGAACATTATATACAAAAAATTATGCCAGCATAACATCTGCAGGATTTGATCCAATTGAAAAAAAACCTCTTTATCATTTTTTTCCCGGCAGTCAGATTTTTTCTCTGGGCAGTTATGGATGTAATTTTAGCTGTAAATTTTGTCAAAATTGGAGAATTAGCCAAAAAAAGCCTAGTACGAAAGAAACATTGCCAGAAGAAACTGTAGAATTGGCCAGGAAAAAGGGTGTAAAAAGTATTGCTTATACTTATTCTGAGCCAATGGTCTGGTTCGAATATGTTAAGGAAACATCATCACTTGCCAAAAGATATAACATCAAAAATGTACTGGTTACTAATGGGTTTATAAATCAACAACCTTTAGAAGATTTACTTCCATATATTGATGCTGCCAATGTTGATTTAAAATCTTTTCGAAGTCAATTTTACAATAAATATAGTGGCGGTTCTCTAAAACCTGTTAAAAATACTATTAAAATAATGGCTAAAAAAATTCATCTGGAAGTGACTACTTTATTAATTTCAGGGCTTAATACTTCTGAAAAAGAACTTAAGGATTTGTTTGGCTGGCTGTCTGATATTGATAATGAAATACCATTACATCTTTCTCGATATTTCCCCAACTATAAAATGGACAGACCACCTACCAAGCTAAGTGATATGGAAAGTGCATATAGACTGGCAAAAAAATACTTAGATTATGTCTATCTTGGTAATTTAAAAAGCAGCAAAAAAAATAATACATACTGTCCACAATGTGGCAAATTATTAATTAGACGTAATATATTTAATTCTAAAAATAAGATTACTCATAAGGGTAAATGCCCCAGTTGTGGAAAAAAAATTTATGGAATATTTTAAATATAATAATGAATACAAGACAGGAGGGATAATTGTCCCTCCTGTTATTTTAATTTGTGTGCTTCGTAGTTTGCATCGATAGTGAATGGGAGTTTCACCTGTGC
>CAZSTU010000190.1:0-5783 GCA_964609745.1 uncultured Halanaerobiaceae bacterium | reverse complement strand
CTGCTGCTGCTAGAAAAATATTCTGACCATAAAAGTTACCGTAATTTTCAGCAGCTGCTGAGTGTGCCTTGACTATTTCTTTTTCTTTTTCACTCAATTTTCTATTTCTATCTGACTCCAGAGCTCCTCGGGCCATGGGGTAAACTAAAGGTCTAACAAAAGCGGGATGTCCACCCAATCTTAAGCCAAAAGCTGCTGCCAGAAGACGGAAAAAATTATAGATTATAATAATACGGCCGGCAGTTGCGGCTTTTATCTGTCCAATTAAATGAGCTGCCCTTTCCTTTAAACCATATCTTTCTGCTAGGCCTATTACCGGCAGTGTTAGCACAAAAAGAGACATGGTTCTATTATTAATAAATGCCTCTCCCAGTGTTGATAATATTTCATTGATACTTAAACCAGCTATAAGGCCGGTAACAATACCGGCAGATAAAACCACAGATAAGATTTCCAGTTTCATGGTAAAACCTATTATGACAATTAATATACCGATTAATCTAATCATCTACTTTCCTCCTTTAATTTATTTATTTAACATGCTAAAAATTTTAACATATGTTAATATTGAATGCAAACAAAAGCTGGAACAGTGTGTAACTGTTCCGGTAGCTTTAAACTTATATATCAAAGTATAGTTCGAATTCTTTAGGATTGGGCATATTTTTAACTTTTTCATTTTCTTTTCTTTTGATATTGATCCAGCTCTGTATTAATTCTTCAGTGAAAATATTTCCTTTTTTCAGGAATTCGTGGTCTTTTTCCAGGGCTGTTAGGGCTTTGTCCAGACTATCCGGTAGGAACTCGAGGTCTGTTTCATCTTCATCCAGCTCATAAATATTTTTGTCAATAGGGCCATAACCTTCTTCTATGGGGTTAATTTTGTTTACGATTCCATCCAGGCCGGCCATTAAGAGTGAAGCAAAAGTTAGATAGGGATTACCCGAAGCATCACTTGGTCTGAATTCAAAGCGTTTTTTCTCCGGGGCAGTGGCATAACCAGGTATCCGTACTACAGCAGATCTATTGGAAGTGGCAAAACAAATGGCTACAGGAGCTTCATAGCCTTTAACCAATCTTTTATAGGAATTGGTGCTGGGGGCAGTTAAGCCCATTAGGGCGGGAGTATGTTTTAAAACCCCTCCCATGAAATAAAGGGCCTCATCTGATAGTCCTGCATAGTTGCTTTCAGGTCCATTGAAAATAGATTTGCCATTTTTGAAAAGCTGCATATGGACATGAAAGCCATTACCGGCCTCACCATAGATAGGCTTGGGCATAAAAGATGCTGTTGTGCCTCTCTCAAAAGCCATGTTTTTTACAAAATATTTAATCAACATGGAGGCATCTCCCATTTTACGGGCTTCAGCCCGGGTGGTCTCTATTTCGTGCTGGCCGGGGCCGCCTACCTCATGGTGATGGTATTTTACATCAATATCCAGTTTCTCCAGTTCAAGAGTAATATCTGATCTCAGATCACGGTGTAGATCATAGGGAGCATCACGGTGATATCCGTCTTTATGTCCAACCTTATATCCTAGATTGGCCTCCAGTTCATCACTATTCCAGTGGGCCTGCAGAGAATCAATATTATATCCGGAAGAGTGGGGGTCATTCCAGTGACTGACATGATCCAGTATATAGTATTCAAATTCAGGTCCAAGGATAAAACTGTCCGCAAACCCTTTTTCTTTCATGTAATCAAGAGCTCTATTTAAAATAGTACGAGAATCATTAATAAAAGGTATTTTACCATTATCAGTAATTTCATATATACTTCCCAGAAAACTAAGAGTGGGCTTTTCCCAGAATGGATCAACAAATGCTGTAGTATAATCAGGGATAAAGACCATATCACTTGCTTCAATATCAGCATAACCATAGTTGGAACCATCAAAGCCAAAACCTTCTTCAAATAATTTACGGGAAAGTCTTTGAGCGGGAACAGTCAAATGTCTCCAACCTCCGGTTAATTCTGGAATCTTGAAATCAAGCATTTTAATGTCATTATTTTTAACATACCTGCTTAAATCATCATAATTTTTAAACATTTTAACCCCTCCTACATTTATTTATTTGTTATGAAATACAAATTTTCTTCATGCTATAAATAATGCAAATATTGTACCAGTAACAAAACCTTATTTGTTGGACTTTAACTATTTGTTAATGGGATAGGTAATATAACTTAATATATAGTTTCCCATTTTTACCTGTCTGTGATATAATCGGTTATGGATATTTATTGCAGGGAGGGTGAAAATGAAAAAAATAACTGTACTGGCCATAGAAAAGGAAATATCAATATTTTTCCAGCGAGAATTAAATAAGATCTTTGATGAAATGTTTGAAATAGACTACCGTCATGTGGATATGGAGCCAATACCTCCTATTTATAATACAGACCTTATTCTTTATACAGATCCTGAAATATTAAATAAACTCATTCATATTATTAAATGTGATGCTCCTACTTTAATGATGAAAAGGACCATAACCCGGGAAGCTTTAAAAAAAATAAAAAAAATACCGTCTGGAAGCAGGGCTCTTGTGACCAATATTAACCAGTATATGGCTAATGAAACCATGGCTTTAATATATCAACTGGGAGTTACTGATATTCAATTATTCCCCTACTATGAGGGCAAAGATAATTTACCGGATAATATAGATTATATAATAGTTCCAGAACCAGAGCCCTATGATTTTTTACCTGATAACGGTGCTGAAGTTCTTCTTATAGGAAATAGAGTATTTGATATATCAAATGTACTGGATATTCTTTCATTAATGCGGATGGATAACAGTAAAAGTGAAGAAATTATTAAAAAATATTTACTGAAAGTACCTACTTTCTGGTATGGTTTTGAATATGCCTGGCAAAATAGACGGGTTCTTTTAAGTCAGTGGAAATTACTGCTTGATGAGATGGGTAGTGGAGTAATGGTTACTGATGGAGAAGGTAGGATTGAACTTTTAAACGACCGGGCGCAAAAAATCTTAGACATAAAAAAAGAAAGGTTAGAAGGACAGTTTTTAAGAGAAATTTTACATATGGAACCTGAACTTAAATTTCTTTTATCTAAAGAAGAGAAATCAGAAGAATTAACTCAAATCAAAGGACAGGACATTGTTTTAACAATAAAAAAAGTAGAATTCAATAATGATTATTATGGTAAAATTATTATTTTTAGACCATATAATGAAATGGTTGAAGTACAGCAAAAAATCCACAAAAAATTGGTGGGAGAGGGGCATCACTCTCGCTATCAATTTTCAGATCTGGTGGGAGAGGCCCCTTCTTTTCTGCAGGCAAAAAAAATAGCAAAAAAAGTTTCTACTTCTGATTCTACCATATTACTTCTGGGGGATAGTGGCACAGGCAAAGAAATGTTCGCCGGGGCCATCCACAATTATTCACATCGTTCTCCTCAGCCTTTTGTAGCAGTAAATTGTGCTACACTTCCCGAAAATTTACTGGAATCAGAACTATTTGGTTATGAAGAAGGGGCTTTTACCGGGGCAAGAAGAGGTGGTAAGATTGGATTATTTGAGAGGGCAGATGGTGGAACTATTTTTCTTGATGAAATTGGTGATATGCCCATAAAACTTCAAGCTCGCCTGCTCAGGGCCCTTGAGGAGAAAGAGATAATGCGGGTTGGTGGAAATTCAATTATAAAAGTCAATGTAAGAGTTATTGCTGCTACCAATCGTGATCTTTTAAAACAGGTAAAAGAAGGTGATTTCCGCAAAGATTTATTTTATCGTCTTAATGTTTTCCAGATAAAATTACCTTCTCTGGCAGACCGCAAAGAAGATATTGGATTATTGATAAAACATTTTCTTCATAATTGGGAAAGAAAAAGAGAAGTATGTGGAGATTTCAAAATTTTTGCCAGCAATTACAACTGGCCGGGTAATGTGCGGGAACTGCGTAATACACTTGAATATATGACTACAATATCCAGCAGGGCACTTTCATTTGCGAGCCTTCCTAATTATCTTAAAAAAAGAGAATATTATCTTGACCAAAAACATGATGGTAGATATCTTTTACTGAAGATACTCTATTATTTATGCAAGAATGATAAAGATAGTGGACGGCGCAGTTTGACTGATATGTTTAATAAAATATATTACGATATTTCGGAAATGGAAATAAGGGAAATGATTGAAAAACTGTCAGAAAACAATTTACTTAATGTAAGAAGAGGTCGGGCCGGCACGGTCATAACAAAAAAGGGGGTGAATAGACTAAAGGAAATGGAATTTACAGGTGATAATCCTGAAATTTTTAATAAAGAATAGATAATAATAAAATTATGCGATAAAACAAAAAAAAATACTAAAGGTGTATGAGGCAGTATTATTGAAAAGATATAAATAAGCACAGAAATTAAAGTGATTTTCTGTTATAAAAAAACCACGGAAAAAAAGAAAAAATTAAAATTATAATTAAAAAGGGGCTGATCTAATGGCAAAAGGAGATAAGGTCAAGCTGGATAACCCTGAATGGTGTAAAAGATGTGGGGTTTGTGTCAAGGTTTGTCCCACTGATGTTCTGGCTTTAGGACAGGACAGAGTGGAAGTAGTTGCTTATGATAAATGTATAGGCTGTGAAAATTGTGAGTTAAGTTGTCCTGATTTTGTTTTAAAGGTGGTGGCTGAAAATGAATAAAAAACAGGAACCAATTTTATTACAGGGAGACCTGGCTGTTGTCAGGGGTGGTATGGCTGCTGGAGCAAGGTTTTTTGCAGGTTACCCCATTACTCCCGCTTCCGAGATTGCTGAAGGTTTTTCAGAAGAATTACCAAAAGTTGGTGGAAAGTTTATTCAAATGGAAGATGAAATAGCCGGTATAGCATGTGCAATTGGGGGAGCAATGAGTGGATTAAAATCAATTACCGCAACCAGTGGTCCGGGGATGTCACTTAAGGCAGAAAACCTGGGTCTGGCTGTAATGATTGAAGCACCTTTAGTAGTAGTTGATGTACAGCGGGTAGGTCCTTCAACTGGATTACCTACTTCTCCCTCACAGGGTGATGTTATGCAGGCTCGCTGGGGCACCCATGGAGATCATCCAATAATTGCTTTGTCCCCC
Organism: uncultured Halanaerobiaceae bacterium; assembly: GCA_964609745.1. Classification (GTDB taxonomy): domain Bacteria; phylum Bacillota; class Halanaerobiia; order Halanaerobiales; family DATFIM01; genus CAZSTU01. The sequence continues at coordinate 681 of CAZSTU010000190.1, read as the reverse complement.
AGTTCTGTAAAAGAGACCTTTGATTTGACGGTAAAGGCTTTTAATTTTGCTGAACGTTATAGAACTCCAGTTATTTTACTTCTTGATGAGATTGTAGGACATATGAGGGAAAAAGTTTATCTTCCTGCTGAAGATGAACTGGAAGTATGGGATAGAAAAAGACCGGAAGGGGTAGATCCCGAAAACTTCAATCCCTATGAGTGGACAGAAGATAATATCCCGCCAATGCCGGATTATGGCACTGGGTATCGTTATCATACAACAGGTCTGTACCATGATAAAACCGGTTTTCCCCGGGGCAAAAATTCTGATGCCCGTAAGTTAATGGACCGTCTGGTAGCAAAAATTGAAGAAAATAAAGATGAGATTATACTTTATGACCAGGACATAAGAGAAGATGATCGAATTATCGTCCTTGGTTATGGTTCAACTGTTCGATCTGCCATAACAGCTGTAAATGAAGCCAGGGAAGAAGGAATTAAAGCTGGCTGGATTAAATTGAAAACCATCTGGCCTTTTGCTGGAGAAAAGGTAAAAGAGCTGGCCGAACAGGCAGATAAAATTATTGTTCCAGAATTAAATAAGGGCCAGTTGATACGTGAGGTAGAAAGACACAGCTGTGGAAAAGCAGAAATTGTAGGAGTCAACAAATATGATGGAACCTTAATTAAACCAGCTGAA
>CAZSTU010000189.1:0-5786 GCA_964609745.1 uncultured Halanaerobiaceae bacterium | reverse complement strand
TTTTGCTATACGTGAAGGTGGCCATACCGTTGGTGCCGGTGTTGTTACCGACATTACTGAATAAAATTCTAAAAAATAATAGGCTTTGTTTGTAATTAAGCATGTGTGTTATGCACATGCTTGTTTTCTCTTAATTGTATTTTTGACTTTTGCTGGATAATATGATAAGGTAATTAAGGTTATAATGAATTACAGTCAAATAATGTAAAAACATATAAAGAATTATATATCAAATTATTTATTTTATGGTTTAGGGAGGTGCAAAGTTGTGCGGGAAATAATCACCCTTGAATGCACTGAGTGTAAGAATAGGAATTATTCGACAACTAAAAATAAAAAAAATACCAGAGACAGGTTGGAATTAAAGAAGTACTGTAAATTTTGTCAAAAGCATACTGTGCATAAAGAAACTAAGTGATCCGGTTAAAAATTAAAATAAGGATGGGTGAAGATTATGTTTGGTAAAATAGGAAAGTTTTTACGACAGGTTAAACAGGAGCTAAAAAAAGTTCACTGGCCCAATAGAAATGAGCTTTCCTCTTATACCCTGGTGGTTGTTATTACTGTAACTGTTTTGATTGCTTTGATAGGGGTAATTGATTTGGGGCTTTCCAATATTATTACTCCTTTAATTTTGTAAAGTGAGGGGGTGTGGGTCTCATTATATGAGATCCCTCGATATGAAAGAAGAAGGCCAATGGTATGTAGTTCATACCTATTCTGGACATGAAAAGAAAGTAAAGGCTAATCTGGAAAAAAGAATTAATAGTACGGGGATGGAAGAAAAAATTTTTCAAATTTTAGTGCCAACCGAAAAAAAGATGACGAAAAGACGCGGAAAAAAGAAAGTTGTCGATAAAAAAATATTCCCCGGATATGTACTGGTAAAAATGATTATGAGTGATGATTCCTGGTATGTTGTAAGAAATACACCGGGAGTAACCGGTTTTGTTCGCAGTGGAACAAAACCTTTGCCTTTGCAACCTGAAGAAGTGGACCATATTCTAAAAGATATGGGTGTTGAACAACAGAAAATCGAAATAGAATTTGAAGAAGGAGATAAAGTACAGGTTACTGATGGCCCATTTGAAGAATTTATTGGTATTGTAAAGGAAATACATCCACAGCAGGGCAAGGCTAAGGTGACTGTATCTATGTTTGGTAGGGAAACCCCAATAGAACTGGAGTTTTCCCAAATAGAAAAAGTATAATTTTTTCAGTTTAAAGAAAGGAGGGTGCAAAATGGCTAAGAAAGTTATTGGTGAAATAAAAATGCAGATTCCAGGAGGACAGGCAAATCCTGCACCTCCCGTAGGCCCAGCACTGGGACAGCATGGAGTTAATATATCTGAATTCTGCAAAGAATTTAATGCAAGAACTTCAGATCAAGCTGGAACTTTGATTCCAGTTGAGATAACCGTGTATGCGGATCGTTCTTTTGAATTTATCACAAAAACCCCACCTGCTGCTGTTTTATTAAAAGAAGCTGCAGGTATTGAAACTGCTTCAGGAGAACCCAATATTGACAAGGTTGCAACAGTTTCCTGGGACGATGTCCGAAAAATTGCAGAGACAAAGATGAAGGATTTAAATGCCAGTGATATAGATGCTGCTATGAGCATGATAGCTGGTACTGCCCGTAGTATGGGTATTGTTGTAGAAGACTAATTGTATAGGGTGGGAGGATCAATCCGTTATTACCACAGAAGGAGGAAAAATAAATGCCAAAGCACAGTAGAAGATTTAAGGAATTAAAAGAAAAAGTTGACCGTTCAGAATTATTTCAACCAGAAGAAGCTCTGGATAAAGTGAAGGACCTGGCTACAGCTAATTTTGAAGAAAGTATTGAATTAGCAGTTAATCTGGGAGTCAATCCCAAACATGCCGATCAGAATATTAGAGGAACAGTTGTTTTGCCTAATGGTACAGGCCAGGAGGTTAAGGTAATAGTATTTGCTAAAGGTGAAAAAATCAAAGAAGCAGAAGAAGCCGGAGCAGATGTTGTCGGGGGAGAAGATCTTGCTGAAAGAATTGAAGATGGCTGGCTTGATTTTGATATAGCTCTTGCGACTCCTGATATGATGAGTATTGTGGGTAAACTGGGACGTATTCTTGGACCACAGGGATTAATGCCCAATCCTAAAGCCGGTACTGTAACTTTTGAACTGGAAAAAGCAATTAAAGAGTTTAAGGCCGGTAAGCTTGAATATAGAGTTGATAAAAATGGAGTAATACACCTTCCCATAGGAAAAGAAAATTTTTCAACTGAAGAATTACTTGAAAACTTCAAAAAGATTATGGACACATTATTACTGGAAAGACCTGCGGCTGCAAAAGGTAAATACCTGAAATCAATTACTGTATCACCTACAATGGGACCTGGTGTTAAAATAGATCCTGATGCTGTTTTAAATATGTTTGGTAGATAAATTTGACTAAAAGATGATTTTTGTGATATGATCAAATGTAGTTTGAAAAATTAATATTGACAAACCATAGACAGCAGGAGTCACATGACTTAAATTTCCTGCCGAGGTTTGATGGTCTGTGTTATATAAAATTATTGTGTACAGCCATTATTACCTGCCTCCTGTCTGTCTATGACAGGTTTTTTTTATTGCTTATTTTAATATAATAGGTTTTGTGGTAATAAGGGGGTGAGATGATGGCAAGACCGGAAAAAGAAGCGGCAGTTGCTGAACTAAAGGACAAATTTAATAAAGCAAAATCTCTGGTTATAACTGACTATCTTGGTCTTGATGTGGCTGAAATGACAGAATTACGTAGTAAGTTGCGAGAGGCTGGTGTAGATTACAAAGTAGTAAAAAATACTCTGGCTACTATAGCGGCAGAACAGGCTGAGGTAGAGGAAGTTGAAGATTATTTTGCAGGGCCAACTGCTATTGCCTTTGGGATGGAAGATGTTGTCTCTCCGGCCAAGATATTGGTAGAATACTCTAAAGAGCATGAAAATCTGGAAATTAAGGCCGGAAGGTTAAATGAAGAAATAATTGCCAAGGAAAAAATAGAATCTCTAGCGGATATACCACCGCGGGAAGAATTATTATCTAAAGTAGCAGCGGGTATGCAGGCTCCGATAAGCGGTCTTGTAAATGTTTTAGATGGTAACTTGCGTGAACTGGTTCAGGTTTTGAATCAGATAAAAGATCAAAAAGAATAATTTGAATTTAAAGGAGGAAGTAAAATGAATAAAGAGGAAATTATTGAAGCTATTGAGGAAATGAGTGTACTGGAATTATCTGAACTGGTAGAGGAATTAGAAGATAGATTTGGAGTAAGTGCTGCTGCTCCAGTTGCTATGGCTCCTGGTGCTGGTGGCGGAGAAAATGGTGAAGAAGAAGAAAAAACAGAGTTTGATGTATACCTTTCAGAAATCGGTAATAAAAAGATAAATGTTATTAAAGTTGTTAGAGAACTTACCGGTCTTGGTCTAAAAGAAGCAAAGTCTGTTGTTGACGATGCTCCTCAAAATGTAAAAGAAGGTTTAAGTAAAGAAGAGGCAGAAGAAATGAAAGATAAACTTGAAGAGGCTGGAGCTACTGTGGAACTTAAGTAAAGTAAATAGCTTTATAAATTATATATAAAATATATTAAAACAAGAGAGAATAATGGGGTTTCCCTGTTATTCTCTCTTGTTTATCATTAATTACTTTTAAAGAGTACGATATATCCAATAATCTAATTAGATAAATTAGTGGAAAATATCCTTGACAACTTGACAGCCTTATGATAATATTATTAATTGTCGATAAGTCTGCTAATTTACAGTATATGTCATTTAATTTTCGGTGTTTTAAATAGGAGATATCTGGTAATAATATATATATATTTTATACAACTTTTTTTTTGTATATATGAACAAAAAAAGCGAGGAATATTTACCTTGCTTTAATGTATATAACTGTATTTTTGGGCTTATTTTATTTTTTATATTTTTAAAAGTAATCCTGGGGGTGCAAAGATGGCTAAAAAGCGGGAAATATATGACTTTACCAAAGTCGAAGACGCTAAAGAGCTACCTAACCTAATTTATACTCAATTAAATTCCTACCAATGGTTTCTGGAAAAAGGTTTAAAGGAAGTTTTTGCTGAAGTATCACCAATAGAAGATTTTTCGGAAAATTTGGTTTTAGAATTTGTTGATTATCATCTGGAAGAAGCATCATATACAGTGGAAGAATGCCGCTATCGTGATGACACATATTCAGCTCCCTTGCAGGTGAAAGTTAGATTAATTAACAAAGAGACCGGTGAGGTAAAAGAACAGGAAGTATTTATGGGTGACTTTCCCTTAATGACTGATAAGGGAACATTTATTATTAATGGAGCAGAAAGAGTTATTGTAAATCAACTTATTCGTTCATCTGGAGTATATTTTGACGATGAGTATGTAAAGGATGGACGTAGATTAATTAATGGAAGTATTATCCCTAATAGGGGTGCCTGGATAGAATTTGAATATGACAAAAAAAGAATAATTTCTGTGCGAGTAGATAGAACACGCAAAATGCCATCAACTGTTCTTTTTAGGGCACTTGGTTACGGTTCAGATGCGGATATAATTGATCTTTTTGGAGAAGACGAAGTTGTTATGGATACCCTGGAAAGGGATAATACAGATTCTCAGGATGAAGCACTGATTGAACTGTATAAAAGGCTGCGACCAGGAGAACCACCAACAGTGGAAAGTGCTAAAAATTTGCTTGATTCACTTTTTTTTGATCATAAAAGATATGATCTGGCTGCAGTCGGTAGATATAAAATAAATAAAAAGTTGAATATTGATATTGATCCTGATAAAAAATATTTGGATAAACGAGATATTATCGAAACTGTACGTTATTTAATTAAGTTAATAAATAATGACCCTGATGCATATATTGATGATATTGATCATCTGGGTAATAGGCGTTTAAAAACAGTTGGTGAGTTATTACAAAATCAGTTTAGAATTGGTTTATCCCGGATGGAACGGGTAGTAAGAGAAAGAATGACAATTCAGGATATAGATGTGGTTACACCACAGGCACTTATTAATACCAGGCCTGTAGTTGCTGCTATTCAGGAGTTTTTTGGCAGTAGTCAACTTTCTCAGTTTATGGATCAGACAAATCCACTCTCCGAATTACAGCATAAAAGACGTTTAAGTGCTTTAGGACCGGGGGGATTGAGCAGAGAAAGAGCTGGTTTTGATGTACGAGATGTTCACCATACTCACTATGGGCGCATATGTCCTATAGAAACTCCTGAAGGTCCAAATATAGGTTTGATTGGATCTATTGTAACTTATGCTAAAACTAACGAATTTGGTTTTTTGGAAACGCCATACCGCAAAGTGGAAGACGGTAAAGCAACTGATAAAATTGAATATCTTTCAGCAGACGAGGAAGACAAACAGACTATAGCCCAGGCCAATACAAAAATTGATGATGAAGGTAATTTTGTAGATGATTTAGTTTTAGCCCGATATCAGGGGGATATTTTTGAAACATCTCCTGAAAATATAGACTATATGGATGTTTCCTCCAAACAGCTTGTAGGGGTTTCTGCTGCTATGATACCCTTTTTAGAAAATGATGATGCCAACCGGGCATTGATGGGGGCAAATATGCAGCGTCAGGCAGTACCCCTGCTCAAAACTGATGCTCCTTTAGTTGCCACCGGGGTTGAACATAAAGCTGCTAAGGATTCAGGTGCGGTGGTAGTTGCAAAAGATGACGGTGTAGTAACAAAGGTCACATCCAGAAAAATTTTAGTTAAAAAAG
>CAZSTU010000188.1:0-5797 GCA_964609745.1 uncultured Halanaerobiaceae bacterium | reverse complement strand
CTCTTCTTTTCTTGAAATTAACGTTGGCTTGCTGTTCACTTTTCAAGGTTCATTTATCTTTAGGACATTAAATACCTTATCATTTTATTTTTTCACTGTCAAGTGTTTTTGTAGAATTCACCCGAAATTATTTTTTATAATTCCCCCACCTAAAACAAGGTCATTTCTATAAAAAACAACTGATTGTCCCGGGGTAATTGCTCGTTGTTTTTCATCAAAAACGACTTTTACTAAATTATTCTTTTTTTCATTTAAATAAACTGTTGCTTTTACTGGAGGTGAATTATATCGTATTTGAGCTTTAACTCTCATATTGTCTTCAGGAACAGAAAATGGTATCCAGTTTAAATCTTCTGCCCAGAGTCCCTTACTGTAAACTTCCTCATTTTTTCCTACAATTAAAGCGTTTTGATCTATATCAAAGTTCACTACATATACAGGATGGTTAAGAGAAATTCCCAATCCTCTTCTTTGTCCAATTGTATATTGATGTAGACCTTTATGTTCACCCAGATAATTTCCCTTTGTGTCATAAATAGGGCCGGGCTTGCCAGTATCTGGATAATTTTCATTTAAAAAGCGTGTATAATCATTATCAGGTATAAAACAGATTTCCTGACTTTCAGCCTTATCATGAATTCTGAAATTTAATTTTTTAGCTATATTTCTTACTTCATCCTTTTCAAATTTTCCCAGGGGAAATAAGGTATGTTTTAATTGGAATTGAGAGAGTTTATAAAGCATATAACTTTGATCTTTATTTTTGTCCCTTGCTTTATATAAAAGGTGCCTTGAGCTATCAATATGCTCTATTCGTGCATAGTGTCCTGTAGCAAGATAATCACAATTAATTTCAAGAGCTCGTTTAAGCAGTAAATTAAATTTTATTTTTCTATTACAAACAATACAGGGGTTTGGAGTGTGCGCCCTGCTGTATTCATCTACAAAATAATCTATAACTTTCTCGTGAAAGGGTCTTTTAAAATTAAAAGTATAGTGTGGTATATCAAGTTCAGCTGCAACTTTTTTTGCATCTTCTACATCTGAAAGAGAACAACATCCACCTTCTTCCAGTGATGGTTGTTCATATTCAGGAAAAACTTCCATAGTCCCTCCGACTACTTCATATCCTTCTTTTTTTAAAAGAGCGGCAGTGACTGAACTATCAACACCACCGCTCATGGCTACCAGTACCTTTGACATCGTTGTTAACCGCTCCTATTATTATATTTATTAAAACTATAATCCATAAAATCAGTAGTAACCATATAATAAAAATTATTCATTATCATTATTATAATTATTGTTTTTATAATTATCGATAGCATCCTTTAGAGCATCTGCAGCAAGGTTAGAACAGTGCATTTTTTCTGATGGCAGTCCATCGAGAGCATCTGCAACTTCTTTTTTGCTGACCTTTAATGCTTCATCAACTTTTTTGCCCTTTGCCAGTACAGATATCATGCTACTGGTGGCTATTGCTGCACCACAACCAAATGTTTTAAATTTTATGTCTTTAATAGTTTCATTATCAATTTTAAGAAATATTTTCATAATATCTCCACAGGTTGGATTTCCAACTTCACCGACAGCATCAGGATTCTCAATCTCACCAACATTGCGGGGATTATTAAAGTGATCCATAACTTTTTCAGAGTACATATTTATCATCTCCTAAAAACACATATTAATTATTTTCCTCATAAAGAGGAGACATATCTCTTAACTTTTGAATTATACCCGGTAATATTTCGATTACTTTGTTAATATCTTCTTCATTATTATTGGGACCAAGGGAAAAACGCACTGATCCATGAGCTATTTCATGTGAAAGACCGATAGCCAGTAAAACATGAGAGGGGTCGAGTGTTCCTGATGTACAGGCTGATCCACTTGAGGCAGCTATGCCGTTCATATCCAGATTCAATAATATGGATTCTCCCTCGATATGTCTAAAACAAAAACTAATGTTATTTGGAAGTCTTTTATTTCCTCTGGGTCCATTTAATATTACTTCATCAACATTTTTTTCAATTTCATCTATGAGTTTATCTCTAAGGTATGTGTATTTTTCGTTTTTATCTTTTAGTCTTTTATCGGCTAGTTCTGCTGCTTTTCCTAATCCTACTATACCAGGTACATTTTCTGTGCTGGCTCTTCTTTTTCTTTCCTGAGCACCACCTGACATCTGAGGTACTATTTTTAATCCTCTACGTAGATATAATGCTCCCACACCCTTTGGGCCATTGAATTTATGAGCAGATAAAGACAGCATGTGAACATTTAATTTGTTTACGTCCACAGGCAATTGGCCTATTGCCTGTACTGCATCAGTATGAAAGTAGACATTATGTTTTTGGGCTATATTGCCAATTTCTGATATTGGTTGTATGGTACCTATTTCATTATTTGCCATCATTATAGATATTAATATTGTATCAGAATTTATCGCTTTCTCTACATCTTTGGGATCAACAAATCCATTTTTATCAACTGGCAGGTAGGTTACTTTAAATCCAAGATGTTTTTCCAAAAATTCACAGGTGTGAAGTACTGCATGATGTTCAATACTGGAAGTAATAATATGTTTACCTTTATCTTTAAGTGCCATGGCAGCACCTTTTATAGCAAGGTTATCAGCTTCTGTCCCACCACTTGTAAAAATAATTTCACTATCATCGTCAGCACCAATTAGCTCAGCAACTTTTTTGCGGGCATCATTTATTGCCCTGGCAGCCCGCTGTCCAAACGTATGAATACTGGAAGGATTACCATATTTCTCATTGAAAAATTCCTTCATAGTATCCACAACTTCCTTGTCAGTAGGAGAAGTAGCGGCATGATCAAGATAAATTTTAGTCATGGAAATTAATCCCCCTTAACTGATTTTCTCTTTATTGATTTTTGTTTTAAATCTTCTAGAGTCACTGAATTTAACATATCTTTTATACAATCTTGAAGTTCTTCCCATAAATCATGTGTTACACATTCATTAATTAACTCACATACTTCTCCTTCATCTTTGACACAATCTACAGGTGCTATTGGACCTTCAAGGGCTGAAATTATGTCTTTTACAGTGATATTTTCTGGTGAGTTATTGAGTAAATAACCACCCTTTGCTCCTCTTACACTTTTTACCAGATCTGCCTGACGTAGGTTGGAAAATAATTGTTCCAAATATTGTTCAGATATTTGTTGTTTTTCTGCAATTTTACGTAGTGGTATTGCTCCACTCCCTTTATGTTTTGCCAGTTCTACCATAGCTCGAAGACCATATCTTCCTCTTGTAGATACTTTCATGTTTACACCTCACAAACTTGAGTAAAATAATCAACATTTCTAAATGTATTCTAACATACTTATTCAGAAGTGTCAATTATCTAACCCAAAATATATTTTTCTTCCAAAAATTGTAAAATTGCTTTAGCAGAGGTTTGCTCTTTAAGTTCTGATTTAAATTTATCAAATTTATCGGGAATGATCCAGGCAATTATTTCTACACCCTGATTATTATATGATGTATCCATTATTTTTCCCTGAAATGATTCAATCTGTCCCATTATTGTTCCAATATCATCATAATTACCCCGTATTTTAATTTGATAGGCAGTTTTTAAATTTTTTTTACCTGCTTTATTAATCGCTTTACGAGCGGTATCTCCATAAGCCCGAATAAGACCACCTATACCCAGTTTTGTACCACCAAAATAGCGGGTAACAACAATAACAGTATTTATTAAATTTTCTCCTTTAATGGCCTGTAGTACGGGGGGGGCGGAAGAACCAGATGGTTCGCCGTCATCATCTGCATACTCAAGGGCACTATCACCTTCTCCAATCCTGTAAGCACTCACATTATGTGTTGCATCATCATATTTTTCTTTAATTGTATTGATAAAATTCTTTGCTTCCTTTTTGTTTTTTACAATAGAAATATTACCATAAAAAATACTATCTTTAACCTTATTTTTGATTTCTATATTTTCGGCAGGAATATTTATATTTTTTTTCATCAGGAAGCCTCCTCTGCCTTTAAAGATGCTATAAGGGCAGCCCCCAGTGCACCTACAAATTGAGGACGTTCCGGGACATTAATCTCGGTTTTTAGTTCTTTTTGCAAAATCTTTCTTAATCCTTCATTAAGACAAACTCCTCCGGTCATAGTGACCTCCTTTTTTAAACCTACTTTATTTACCATAGAGGTTATTCTTCTAGAGACAGATTCATGTAATCCTCGAAGTATTTTAGATCTCTCTATCCCATCTGCCACAAGGCTTATAACTTCTGATTCTGCAAAAACTGTACATGTGCTTGATATTTCAGCCCCTCTATCAGCCAATAAGGAAATTTCACCAATTTTTTCCAGGGGTACTTCCAGGCTGTCTGCCATAACTTCCAGAAAACGACCTGTGCCAGCAGCACATTTATCATTCATTACAAAGTCATCTACTCTGCCATTCAGGTCAAGACTAATAACTTTGCTGTCCTGTCCTCCAATATCAATAATAGTACCGGTATTTTTAAATAGATTATATGCTCCATATGCATGACAGGTAATTTCAGTTATCTCTTCATTAGAGAAATCAACATTTAGTCTTCCATATCCGGTAGCAATTATATATTTAATAGAATTTCTTTTAAGACCGGTTTTTGATAATGCTTTTTTAAAAACCCTTCTTGCTCTTCTGGAACTATCAGCACCGGTACTCATGATTGAGTGTGAAATGATTTTTTTGTTTTTAGTTATTATTGTTTTAATAGTCCTTGATCCTATATCAATTCCTGCTGTAATCATGCTCTGCCTTTCACTCCCTGATTTTCTAGTAATTCCAGAAATGCCTGTAATCTTACTTTTAATTGGCCCTCTCTGTAATTTCTACTATCAACAAGATCACCTTCTATATTTAAAAATGGAATGTTATATTTTTTAAATAATTTTTTAAATAATCCCATTTTACCATTATTTTGGCGGCATCCCCACTGTGAAAAAGCAATAACACCATCTATATTATAATCGTTTATAATGGCCACTAACTTTTCAAATTGTTTTTTACTCTTTCCCCAACCAAAATGATTAATCATTTTTTCGGCCAGACTTTCATAGGGGCTTTTAGGGTCTAGTGGTTTCCAGTAGACCTGATTATATTCTTCAAAAGCAGTTACCGCTCCCATCTTATTAAGTGTTGAGAAGATATTGTTTTTATAATATGGTTTTAGATGTAACCAGAGCAACCTGTATTTTTCATTTGTTATAATTCCTTTATTCTTTTTCTTTCTTCTTTTTATTTCTTTAAATAACATTTTATAAAATTTATAGCCTTTTTTTGAACCAAAGGACATAAAAGACATAGGTATTAAATTCAACATTTTTTCACCAGAAATTACAGCAGGACTTTTTTGACGAAGTTTATTAATTTTATTTAGATATTTTCTTGCATAATTAGAATACTGAAAAGTTTTGCCAAACTCAACTTTACCAGTATTTAATTTCATCATCAAACTTTTTATCTGTCGAGCAAGATAGTCGCGATCTTCCAGTGAGTAAGGAGTTTCCAGTAAAAAAAACGGACAATCATATTTATTGCTTATATATTGTAAATATTTTTTAGCTCCATCACATAAATGTGAAGCAGCCAGAATAATATCAGGTTTAGGTAATAGACCTTTTTCCATTAGGCCATTACCACAACGATGAATACTACAAATATCACTATTAAACCATTCAACCTCACTCTTTATTATGGCATTATTGGCCTGTCCAATAGTTGAAGCAAAACCTGCTGCCACTTCAGGC
>CAZSTU010000187.1:0-5832 GCA_964609745.1 uncultured Halanaerobiaceae bacterium | reverse complement strand
GTGCACAAAATGTGGCAGGAAGCAGAATTATCAAAAATGGTTGATGGTGGAGTTCCCTTCCCAATGCTTTCTGATACAAGTGGTAAAATTGGTAGACTTTATGGTGTGTATGATGAAGAATCTGGTGTTGATGTCAGGGGAAGATTTTTAATTGATCCTGACGGAGTATTACAGGCAATGGAGGTACTGACACCTCCTGTAGGCCGTAATGTGGAAGAACTTATCCGTCAGGTAAAGGCCTTTCAGCATGTGAGAGATACTGGGGAAGCCACTCCTTCCGGATGGCAGCCAGGTAAAAAGACTTTAAAGCCTGGTCCTGATCTGGTAGGAAAAGTATGGAAGGAATGGCAGCCAGATGAGGCCTATGGTAGTTAACATTTAGGAGGCCCCTCTAATTCAAATAGATAGTGTTTCAACTTACCCCGCTTTGATAGAGCGGGGTCTTTTTTTACCCAATAACTTTCTTAATATACACAGATCATTATTTATTAGTTCTCACCCCAAACAATAATTATTTTGGAATAAATACTTAATTCATTTCAATGGAGAGAAATGGTTTAATTATAATTTTACTTTAATAGATATAGTAATGAGGGGTGGGAATATGAATAAATTTATTCCAGTAATTATAGTTCTGTTATTACTTTTATGTGGAAATGTAAAAGCAGAGCATTTACAGATTGAAAATTATGATATTAATATGAAAATACAGGAAAATGGAGACATCTTAGTGGAGGAAATAATAAACTATGATTTAATTGGAAGTGGTCAGGTTAAAGCCGTAAGAAATATAAATAAAAATTCGTTTTCAAATGTTAAATTTATTGCACTAAAAGGCGAGAGTGATATTTTTCAAAAAGAAATTATTAATTCAAAAGATAGTCTTAAATTAAAGTGGATTTTTCCTATAAATAGAGATAAAACAAAATTCAGGATATTATATAAAATAAAAGGAGGTATTAAAGAACTGGAAGATACAAATTATATATATATTCCTGTTATTGGGGAAAATGGGCATAATGAAATAAAAAATTTTAAAGTAAAATTATATTTTCCCAGACAGCCGGTAATAAAAAATATTAAAACAGATGATTGTATTGTTAAAGATGAAAAAAATATTATAGAATTTCAAAAAAGTGTTATTCCACCAGAAGGCAGGTTTACAGTTGAAATTGAGACAGATAAAATAATTGAAACAAAAAGTCTTGAGAATATATGGGTATTTATTGTTGCAGGCGCCGGGTTGGGAGTATTACTCAATATTTTTGATATATTTAAGGTTAAAAATAAATTGTCCGGCAATATAAATAAGAAAACGTTAGATTCAGACTTAAATTATCAGGAAAAAGGAGCAGTATTTTTTTGGGATAGCTCACAAGAATGGAGAATAAATCTGGCATATTTATTATCTATGGGCATAAAAGGAAATATAATTATAAAGATAAAAAAGGAGAATAAAGAGAGGAAAAAGTTAAAGTATAAAGTAAATATTTCATCGAAAGCAAGAGAACAGCAAATAACAGGAGAAAACAAATTTTTGGATATAATTGAAAAAACAAAGGATAAATATTTAAATATTGATGAAATAGTAGAAATATTTAAAGAAAAAAACAGTTATTTAAAACCAGAACTAATAGAAAAGGGGATAATTAGCAAAGAAAATATAATATTAAAGAAGAAACTGCAATATTCTTTTGTTGTTCTATTTATTTCTGCAGCTTTTGTACTGGGATTGGCCTACTCTTTATTATCTTCATTATTGTTTGGGTTATCTTTATTTTTGTTAACTACTGCTATGTTTAGGATAATAAAAAAATCCATTATTTCAGAATTAACAAATAAGGGGATATATCTTCAAAACAAAATAAAAGAGGACTTACAGGAAATTCTTAATGTATTTGAAATGCGTTTGGAGAGAGCCCCCACTACTGCATATTATTATCTATTAAAAAACATACCTTCCTTTATTATTTTAAGTGGTCTGCAAAAATTACCTTTGAAAAAATATAAAGAGAAATTTTTAGATTTAAAATATATTAAATTACCGTATTTTATACAATTGAAAAAAAACAAAGTAAAACAAAAGGAAAAACTTAAAATTGTAATATTATTTATAGAAAATGTCCTTGATGGTCAAAACCAATAGAAATTGTGAATCATTTGACAAAAATTGCAGCAGTAGATATAATAATTTTTAAGAATATGTAAAAACATTATTTACACAAAGGAGGAAGATTAATGAGTGATGATAAAAAATTAATTACCCGTCGTGAAGCATTGAAAAAAATAGGTGGGGTAACTGCCGGATCATTATTGGGGGGGATGGCCCTCTTTAATTCTACCGGTCTGAAGTCAGGCAATAGTAAAGTCCTGGCATCCTCCGGTACAGATGAGTTTCCCTGGCCATATACAGAGGTAGACCCTGAAAGGGTTCGCAAATTGGGACATGAAGGGCATTACCTAGGCAACTGTGGTTCTGGGGCCTTTTATGGAGTACTGGCAGCACTAGAGGAAAGGGTTGGCGAACCTTTCAGCTCATTTCAGATCAATCCACCCAATATGCTCCATTTTGGTGGTGGAGGCATGGCAGGTGCAGGATTGACCTGTGGAACATTAATTGGTGCTTCAGCAGCAGTTAATTTAGTTGCAGAACCCGATAAAGCAAATGAAATAGTGTCTGAATTGATAAGCTGGTATAAGGAAACTCCTTTTCCTTCTGATGAATCCAATGAATATGCCCAGAATCATGAATTTCTCGTAGATGATTACCATAGTGATGAAGAACTGGCAACAACTGTAGCAGATTCTGCCCTCTGTCAGGATTCAATAATGGCCTGGTTGGATGAATCCGGAGCAAGTCATGGTAGTGATGAACAACTGGAACGCTGTGCACGTTTGACCGGTGATGTTGCAGCAAAAGCAGTTGAATTACTTAATAGTTAAATGAAATTATTCTGGTTCTCCTTCTCTGCTTTGTTTGAACTGCTTGATTCTTGGTTTAAAAAGTTTTATAATACGGAGGGGGAGAACCTCATAATATTTATAAAGGAGTGAAAAATATGTTTGGTCTTGGTGTGCCTGAACTACTTGTGATACTGGTAATTGCACTTGTAATCTTTGGACCTGCTAAATTACCAGAAATAGGTAAGGCTCTTGGAAAAAGTATTAAAGAATTCAAGAAAGCAACAAATGTAGATATAGATGAAGAAGAAAATGATGATAAAAAAGACACTGATAATGGAAATAAAGAGTAGTACACAGTGGGGGAGACTTAAATGACAGAGGAAAAAATGTCTCTGGTTGATCATCTAATAGAATTGAGAACCAGATTAATTACCACAATAGTTTTAGTTATAATTTGTGCTGTTGGAGGTTATATTTTTGTAGATCATATCATAGATTTTTTAACGGCTCCGGTTGGGAAAGAACTGGTATTTTTATCTCCTACTGAAGCTTTTATATCACGCATAAAAGTAGCTCTTTTTTCTGGATTTTTGATTTCTCTTCCTGTGATATTTTATCAGGGGTGGAGTTACCTTTTACCTGCTTTAAAAGATAATGAGAAAAAATTTTTATTTATAATACTTCCATTTTCGCTTATTTTTTTCTTTGGAGGGCTGGCATTTGGATTTTTAGTAGTCATTCCTTTTGCCGTCCGCTTTTTTCTC
This sequence comes from uncultured Halanaerobiaceae bacterium, assembly GCA_964609745.1. Taxonomy (GTDB): domain Bacteria; phylum Bacillota; class Halanaerobiia; order Halanaerobiales; family DATFIM01; genus CAZSTU01. The sequence continues at coordinate 2,164 of CAZSTU010000187.1, read as the reverse complement.
AGTTTTGCGTCAGAAGCATTGATACCCATGTTTTCTCTCCACAACTATCTTTCCTTTGTAATTAGTGTTTTAATACCTTTTGGTATTATATTTGAATTACCCTTAATAGTTAGCCTTTTGACTAAATTAAATCTCATTTCATCTTCATTTTTACGCAAAAAAAGGAAAATTGCTATTGTCCTAGTTTTTATCTTTGCAGCTATTCTAACCCCACCTGATATTATTTCTCAGCTACTCATGGCCGGGCCGTTGATATTAATTTATGAGGGAAGTATATTAATTGCCAGAATTATAGAATAAAATATTATATATAAGAGACTTGGTTTCCCGGGCCGGGGATCCGGTCTCTTTTATTTTTTATTTAACTTTACCTACCAAACAGTTGTATAATATAATTAATTAAAGACTCAGCAGGTAGGTGGTAAAAATGCAAACAGGAGAAAAATTAAAGATTCTGGCAGAAGTATCCAGGTGGGGTTCTTTATGCTCCCGTTGAACCGGATAATAATATTCTTACATTACTTGTACCACATTTTGTCAGACGCATGCCCGCAGAGCGCTGGGTGATTCATGATAAAGAATGGGAAAAAGCTGTAATACAGTATAAAAAAGATTGGATTATTATGGATGGCAGTGAATTCCCGCCGATAAAGTATTCAAAAAATGAAATTTGTTATCAGTCTCTCTGGAAAAAATTTTTTGATAATATTGCTGTAAAAAAATCGGCTTAATAAAGAATTACAGCAAAAACATATACCTAAAAAATACTGGGAATACTTTGTAGAAAAACAGAATTTTCCTAAATAAATGTAGTAATTTGCAGGAATTTTATTATTCTTCTTGAATTATAATATTAGAAATTATTATTGTTAATTAAAATTATTTAATTTTTAAAAGGGTTTGGTTTTAAAAATGAAATCTATTTTGCAGATAATTAACAGGTTTTTTTATGGTAATAAAGATTTGTATATATTTATTTTTGTATTTCTGGGATGGATATTATTTTTCATTAGTATTTATAGAAAAAATAAAGAAATAGATAATTTAAAGGAAAAATTGAGTGAGCAAAAAGTTGATTTGAAAAGATTTAAAAAATTTAGAGATAAAAATCTAAATAAAGCGCGCCAGATACATCAAAATTCTCTTCCGGATAAACTTCCTCAACCAGAAGGACTGCAGATGGCGGCTTATTATAACCCTGCCGAACAATTAGGCGGGGATTATTACAATGTAGTCAAAATAGATCATGGCTCAATGGATGTTTTTTTTGATCAATATTTTATTTATATGTTTGATGTTTCGGGACACGGACTGGATAGTGCCATGCTATCTTTATTTATTAATGAAACTATAGAAAATTATTTTAAACTCCGCCATCAGGAGGGTGAACTGCTGTCACCGGCGAAAATCCTTAAATATATTGATAAACAGTATAGAAACGAAGGATATCCTGATGACTATATGGTCTGTATTTTTGGTGGTGTCCTTGATGTCAGGGAAAATAATTTTGTTTTTTCTTCACTTGGTTTCCAATTTCCCTTTTATCATGTAAAGAATGATAAAATCAAAGAATTAAAAACGGGTGGTCTGCCTGTTTCCAGTTCTTTTGACCCAGAGTTAATTGAATTTCAGGAAAAAGAAATTAAACTTCAAGAAAATAGTTTTTTGTTTTTTACTACTGATGGTTTATATGAACAGAAGGTTGCTGATGAAATTTATGGTGATATATTAAAATCAAGATTAAGAAAAACTGCCGGTTTGCCTGCGCCATTTGTCAGTAATTATATAATTCAAGATTTTAAAGATTTTACAAAAGGGAGGGGTTTTAAAGATGATATAACCTTTCTTACAATTAGCAGTCAGGGAGATAAGGAAAAAACCTGGCAGGGTAACAGCAGCAAAGAGGGCTTTAAGGATTTAAAGCATAAAATTATAAAATATATAAAAGAAAATATTTGCCTGGAAAAAGAAGATATAATTTTTGCATTTAAAGAGCTGCTGGCAAATGCCTGTGAACATGGCAATAAACTTGATCCTGATAAAAAACTAACTGTTAAAATTTTACTTAAAGAAGAGAAATATTTAATGATTCTCATTGAAGATGAAGGGGATGGTTTTCACTGGAGGGAAGAATTGCAAAAGAAATTTAAGCTAAACAAAGAAG
>CAZSTU010000186.1:0-5857 GCA_964609745.1 uncultured Halanaerobiaceae bacterium | reverse complement strand
TAACCCCTCCCAATATTTATTAATATTATAATTTATGCAGAACGATTTAACTCTTCAAGATAAGAATCCTTTTCTCTTACTTTAGCCAGTACAACAAGAGCAATTAAGTTGGGTGCAGCCATAAGGCCATTATAATAATGAAAAAATAGTAAAATAATATCTTATAAAATTAAACTTATAGACATATAATAGCAAAAAAATAACGATGAATAATGAAGATAACTAAAGATAAATTAACTTAATACCAAATAATCAGGAAAAATAAGCCATAACCCAATTTGACCTTGACTGATTATTAGATTATAATAATAAATGCAAAGTCAAAGAAAGTCAAAGAAAAACTTAATGGAGGTGAGTTATTATGTTTGATTTAGTTCCATTCCGTAACAGAAGAAGAGGTGACCTGGAGGAGAGAGATCCATTTAATGACCTGGTATCTGACTTTTTCAGCGATGCCTTCAACATGTTTGACACTACAAGCTTTAAGACAGATGTAAGGGAAACAGATGAAGAGTACATTATTGAGGCTGAACTTCCCGGTCTGGACAGAGATGATATAAATGTAGCACTTGACGATAATTATTTGACAATCTCTGCTACCAATAAAGAAGAGGTAGAGGATGAAGGAGAGAACTATATCAGAAGAGAAAGAAGAACTGGAAGCTATCAACGCAGGTTTTACTGTGAAAATGTGAAGGAAGATGAAGTGGAAGCAGAATATAATAATGGCATTTTGAAGGTTACTCTTCCCAAAGAAGAAAAGAAAAAAACAACAGGTAAAACTATTGATATTAAATAAATTGTTAACCCCTTTCCCCTCCTTTGTGTGAAAATGTTATAGATTACTGACCATATCCGGCATTTAAAGCCGGATTATTTTTTTTGAAAAATTATGTATGGAATCATTGTGTTTTGATGATATAATGTTTTTTAGGGAGGTTAAAAAATGATTGATGTTAATACAAAATTAGTGGCTTTGTTGGGGAAACCTGTAAAACACAGTCTTTCGCCTCTAATACATAATAAAGCTTTTCAAAAACTAAATTTAAATTATTATTATTTTCCCATTGAAATTGGGAAAAGAAATCTTACCAAAGTTATTGAAGGAATAAGATATATGAACTTTGCAGGCTTTAATGTAACAAAACCCAATAAAATGAAAGTAACGGATTATCTGGATGAAATTAAGGGGATTGCCGGCAAAATAGGTGCTGTTAATACAGTAAAAAAGGAGGGCAAAAATCTTATAGGATACAATACTGATGGAGTTGGTTTTATTAAGTCTTTAAATAAAAATATTAATTTAAATATAGAGAAGAAAAAATTTGTGTTGTTAGGGGCAGGTGGAGCAGGGAGGGTAATAGCATTTGCACTGGCAAAAAGAAAGGCAGAAAAAATATATATTTTTGCCAGAAGTCAGAAAAGTTCACAAAACCTTGTCGAAAAAGTGAACGAAAATTTTCACAGATGTGCCGTATCGATGGCACTAAATAATAATAATTTAAAAGATGCAATGAAAAATTGTGATATGATTATAAATGCAACTGGAGTGGGGATGTATCCTGAAGTAGATAAATCTCCAATTGATACCAGACTATTACATAATGGCTTAATTGTCTATGATTTAATATATAAACCTTTAAGAACAAAATTTTTAAAAGATGCTGAAAAGATTGGTTGTTACACTATTAATGGACTGGAAATGCTAATTTATCAGGGTGCAGAGGCTTTCAAGCTCTGGACAGGGCAGGCAGCGCCAGTTGGAGAAATGAAAAGGACAGTCTTAGATTTTATAAATGAGTAATGCCTGGTGAGTAATATTTGTTTTAAAGATGGTTATGATAAATTAATGTAAAATTATTTGCACCCTGAAAAATATTTTGCAGGTAATTTTCCATAAATTGAAAAAAGGGTATAGTATTTTTGTGAAGAATAATTAATATATATTAGTAAAACTAAATAATTTTAAGTAAATAATTTACAAATAATTAATAAATATTTATTTTGCCGGGGATTATCCCGGTTTTATTATTTTAGTATTTAATGGTACAAAAATTGCATGTTATAAAAATGCGGATATTTAAAAAAATATAAAATTTAAAATATTTACTTATAAAATTTAAGGAGGCCAGAGTGATGGCGGCTAATATAGAAAAATATATTAACAGAAGTAAGGTTGAAAAACTTTTAACTGATTTAATTAAAATACCAAGTCCATTTTTTCGAGAAGATGAAGTGATGGAATATACCTATAACTGGTTGGAAGAAAGGGATTTTCCTGTTGATTATCATAAATTTCATGAGGATAAAGTAACTGATTTTGAGGGAACTAATGTGGTGGGAAAATTAAAAAGTAGTGAAGAAGGACCTACAGTCTTACTTAACGGCCACCTGGATACAGTGGAAGTTTGTGAAGGGTGGACAGAGGATCCATTTGGAGCCCGGATTGAAGACAATAAAATGTATGGTCTTGGTGCTCTTGATATGAAAAGTGGTGTAGCAGCTCAATTGCTGGCACTGGAGGCCTTTAAAGAAACTGTTGATAGTTTTAATGGCGAGATCCTTTATACTTTTGTATGTGATGAGGAGGGTCCTTTTGGACTGGGAACTGACGCTTTACTTCTGGATGGATATACTGATGATGCTGATGTTGCAGTAGTAACAGAGCCCAGTGCGGGTTTTGCCGGGGTAGAATTTCCCTGTCTGTGTCTTGGAGCACGCGGTGGTTGGAAATACATGGTGAAAGTCAAGGGTAAGTCTGCACATGGGGCAAATCCGGAAAAAGGAATTAATGCCATCAGTGAAGCATCTAAGATTTTGCTTGAAATAGAAAAATCCGAGTTAAAAGCACATGAAAAACTGGGCCCCGGTGCTATATGTGTGATAGATTTTGAAGGGGGAGGGGCTCCGCTTTCAGTACCTGATAGTGCTGAATTTGCTGTATTTCGCCATGTTACTATTGGTGAAGATAAATCATATATAAGAAATGAGGTTGAAAAGGCCATAAAACGTGCAGATATTGAAGGAAAGGCCCACCTTGAATTTAGAGAAGCTCCTCACAGTAAATGTGATGGGTTTTTACCCTATGTTGTCTCAGAAAGCAATCCTTATACAAGAACATTTAAGGAGAGTGTAAAAAAAGGAAGCGGGGAAAAGGCCCGTATAGAATACTTTTCCAGTGTGGGTGACTTTAACTATCTGGGGGCAAGAGCTAAACTACCCACCTATGTATTTGGGCCAGATGGAGCTAATTATCACAGTGCTGACGAATATGTGGAAATTGATACAGTTGTAGATACAGCCCGTGTTGTATATGACTTCTTACTGCGTGTACTTGTAGATTAATTTTGTTGTTTAATCTACTGTCATAATGGAAAGGAGGGAAGAGGTGTACTGACAGGAGGTTTGTGATATACAATAAACTAGATAGTAAAATTATATTTATTATCATAAAAGGAGGAAATAAGTTATGAGTGATGAGAATAATAATGCAGAAGAACAGGAATATAATATAAAACCATCTTTTGGTAGCGTTATTTTTGTACTTTTATTCCTGGCAATAGGGATGGGGGTTTCTGTACTCTGGCTTGATATACCTGTCCATGTAACCTTGATTTTAACTATTGTAGTTGCTTCAATTGTAGCAATGAGAGCAGGTTATACCTGGAAACAGATACAGGATGCGATGTTATATGGCGCTAATCTGGCCATGTTACCTATGTTGATTTTGATGGTTATAGGTGTTGTTATAGGAACCTGGGTTGCTTCCGGTACTATTCAAACTATTATATATTACGGACTATTAATTATATCACCAGGTTATTTTTTAGTTGCTGCTGCAGTTGCTGTAGCCATAACCTCAATGTCAACAGGTAGTTCCTATACCTCTGGTGGAACTGTTGGTGTGGCCATGATGGGTATTGGTTCCGGTCTGGGTGTCCCTGCTGCCATGACAGCTGGTGCTGTTGTTAGTGGAGCTTATCTTGGAGACAAGATGTCCCCATTATCTGATTCTACCAACCTTGCAGCCGCAGTAGGTGAAGCAGATCTTTTTGATCATATTAAAAGTATGATGTATACTACAGTTCCAGCTTTTACTTTAGCTCTTGTTGCCTACTGGATTCTCGGGCTTTTTTATGTAGAGGGTGGTGCTGATGCAGGTCAGGTTGATTTGATTTTAAATACATTACGGGAGAATTTTGTTATTAATCCTATATTGTTGCTACCCCCGATATTGGTTATCTGGATGGCTATTAAAAAAGTGGATTCACTGCCAACTATGATTATTGCTTCGCTGGTTGCTGCAGCTCTGGCCATGATATTTCAGGGGTCAAGCCTGACTGAGATCACAACCGTGATGAATGACGGGTATGTAGGAGATACAGGAGTTGAGATTGTTGACGAATTGTTGACTCGTGGTGGTCTGCAAAGTATGATGTGGACAGTTTCACTTGGTTTTGTAGGTGTAGGTTTAGGTGGTATTCTGGAAAAAACAAGGATGCTGGAAGTATTTCTGAGTAAAATTGATAGTTTGGTGAGAAATACAGGTGGTCTGATTGCCACTACTGTAGGTTCCGCCATTCTTCTTAACCTGGCTACTGCCAGTCAGTATATGGCTATTATTATTACAGGCAGGATGGTTATTCCAGAATATAAGAAAAAGAAATTACTGCCACGAGTTCTCTCCCGAACTTTAGAAGATGCAGGTACAGTATTTTCACCTCTTGTTCCCTGGGGACTGTGTGGTGTATTCTTTACAGGAGCACTGGGTGTACCCACCATTCAATATGCTCCATTTGCTTTCCTCTCACTTTTTGTACCTGTGATAGCAGTAATTTATGGTTATACAGGTTATGCAATCTGGTATGAAGGAGATATAGAAGATTCTACTGCTTACAGTGAACAGGCAGAAGAAGCTTAAAAGTATTTTCATTGGGCCCCTTTCCTTTGCTGGGAAGGGGTTTTTTGCTGGAATAACTCTTGCATAAAAATTGTAGTGGAAGATATGGTAATAATTAAGGTAATAAGGTAATATAATCACTGAAAGGAGTCTGGAAAATCAATGAAAAAGGGTAACAGATATGGTGTTCATAGAGTAATAGAACCGAAGGGTTCTCTTCCTCAGCCAGCCTGGAAGATAGATAACACCATGAAACTATATGATAATGAGATAATGGTTGATGTAAAAACTTTAAATATTGATTCTGCAAGTTTTACACAGATAAAAAAAGAAACAGATGGTAGTGAAAAAAAGATAAAAGAAAGAATGAAAGAAATTGTGGCAAAAAGAGGAAAACATCACAATCCGGTAACCGGTTCAGGCGGGATGTTTATAGGTAATGTGAGAGAAATTGGTCCAGCACTTGCAGACCGTGATCTAAGGGTTGGTGATAAAATTGCCAGTCTTGTTTCGCTCTCTTTGACTCCCCTGCAGATTGATGAGATTATAAAAGTTAATAAAGATACAGACCAGGTTCATATTAGGGGGAAAGCAATTCTATTTGAAAGTGGAATATATGCCAGGTTGCCGGAAGATATGTCACAAACCTTGGCCCTGGCTGTGCTGGATGTAGCCGGTGCTCCTGCTCAGACAGCAAAGCTGGTTGAGCCAGGTGATAAAGTGCTGGTAATAGGGGCAGGGGGGAAGTCCGGGCTTCTTTATTTATATCAGGCCCGTAAACAGGCGGGGATTACAGGGCAGGTAATAGCACTGGAATATAATGGAAAAGGCTGTGAAAGAAGAAAAAATCTTGAACTGGCTGATGTGGTCTTACAGGGAGAGGACACGAAAAGTGTTGAAATATATGTAATGGTTGAAGGAGCCACTGAAGACAGACTGTGTGATGAGGTGATCAAT
>CAZSTU010000185.1:0-5914 GCA_964609745.1 uncultured Halanaerobiaceae bacterium | reverse complement strand
ATAATGTTGATATCTGTGTTCTGGGAGGAAGCTGTACCGGAGTTTTTGCTGCTGTAAGAGCAGCCAGACTGGGAGCGGATGTTGTAATTGTAGAAAAACAGAACTGTTTTGGTGGGACGGCTACAGCCGGTAATGTAAATATATGGCACTCTCTATATGATAATGACAAACAGGAACAGATAATAGGAGGTCTGACAGTAGAAGTTATCGAAAGATTAAAGAAAAGACAGGCACTTATATCGAAGGAAAAAGAGCTGGGTAGAAATGATTATGATGGTTATATTTTGAATACTGCAGAATTGAAAATAGAACTGGATGAATTGATTAAAGAAGAAAATATTAAGCCATACTTACATACCCAGTATATATGTCCCTATCTTGAAGAAGATGAATTAAGAGGGGTTGTTTTGAATAATAAATCCGGAATGTTTGCCGTAAAAGCTGAAAAGTTTATTGATGCTACTGGAGACGGGGACCTGTGTTATCATCTAAATATTCCTGCTTATTATCAGGATCACCTGCAACCCCCGACCAGCTGTGCCAAAATTAAGGGGATGAACACACTAAAAAAAGAAGGATTTGACTTTCAAAAAGCTTTAGATGAATATGGTTCTGAATTTGGTTTGCAAGATGACTGGGGCTGGAGTGCTGAAATTCCGGGAACTGAAGATGTTAGAATGCATGCTGAAACCCATGTTTTTAATACCAATGGTGCAGATGGAGATCAGCTGACAGAGGCTGAAATAGAAGGTAGAAGACAGATCAGAGCTTATATGGATCTGGTCAGAAAATATGCAGAAAGTGGAGAGAATATTACTTTGTTAGATTTGCCAGCAACTATTGGTATCAGAGAAACCAGGCATATTAAAAGTCAGTATCAGGTTACAGAAGAAGATATATTATATGGCAAAGAATTTGCTGATGCCATTGGTCAGGGAACATACCGGGTTGACATTCACCATAGTGATCGACCGGGCATAACCTTCAAATATCTTGATGGTAAAAAAAGAGTTTTTAATGGCCGGGGAGAAGCAGATGTAAGCCGCTGGCGGGAGAAAGTTGAAAATCCTCCTAAATATTATCAGATTCCTTTTAGATCATTAATTCCCCGGGGAAGAGATAATGTAATTTTCTGTGGAAGAATGATAGATGCCGATTCCGGAGCCTTCAGTGCCCTGAGAGTTATGGTTAATACCAATCAAATGGGAGAAGCGGCCGGAGTGGCTGCAGTTCTGGCTATGGAAACAAATACTTCATTTAAATCATTGTCTGCCAAAAAATTAAGAAATAAGCTTAAAAAGGGTGGGTCAATATTGATTTGAAATATTTAAATTTTTTAATTGTAGTATTGGCGGTAGTTGTCGTTTGAGGCTTAATGATGTTTTTTTCCTGAATCATATAATTATCATATAGGTTAACTCAGGCTGGTAATATTTAGTAAATAAAAGTTATATAAGATTATCCCCCTTATGTGAAAGAACTTTCTCAGATCTGAAGAATTATGTGGATAACTTTAAATTGGGATTTAATAACTACTATCTGGAGCTATAAAATAATAAAAAATCCCAAATGGATGTGATTTTATGCAAAGATTAGTAAATAATATTAAGGAAAATCTCTTTTCCCGTGATAATACAGTATCTCTGGAAAGAGCGAGGTTGATAACAGAAGCTTATAAAAAGTATAGTGGAGAGCCAGTTCCTGTGAAAAGAGCAAAAGCTTTTTCTTATTTATTAAATAATATGACTCTTGATCTGGAGAGTAATCCGGTTTTTGCCGGCAATACTTCTCCGCGACCCCGAGCCTGGATGCTCGTACCTGAACAGGGATTTAAAGTTGACCCTCAGGTGGAGATTGAAAATGAAGAATTAGAGGGATTTTTGGATGATAAAATACCTTATGAATTAGAAAAATTTTGGAGAGATATAAGTTTTGGTGGGGGAGCTGGTATCGGTCATCTTGCTGTAAATATGGAAAAAGTATTAAATATAGGTTTAGGCTCAGTTATAAAAGAAATCCAGACTCAAAAAAATAATAGAAATTCCAGAAAAAAAGATAACTATCTTAAAGCCATGTCTATTGCTTTAAAAGGTGTTATTGACTGGTCTGAAAGATATGCTGAAGCTGCTAAAGATGCTGCTGCCAGGGAAAAAGATCCATTAACTAAAAAATGTTATCAAAGAGTGGCAAGTGCATGCTGCAGAGTGCCTGCAAAACCTGCTCGAAATATGTTTGAGGCTCTACAGGCTATGGTTTTGATTCAGCTGGCTATTTTTCTGGAAGGACATGGTATGTCAGTTTCTTTAGGTCTTCCCGATCGTTATCTTGCCCCTTTCCTTAAAGATTGTGAGTGGGAAAGAAATGACATGGTTTCTTTTATTGCTGCATTTATACTAAAATTAAATGCGTGTTCTCTTTTTGGAAGTGCCTCTAAAACTCAAGCAATAACTGTGGGTGGAGCTGGTGTCAGTAAAGAAGATATGTCCAATATGATTACAATATGTTTTATGGAGGCTTTTGATTTTATTAGGGTGGGGGATCCACATTTATTTTTAAGATGGCATCCGGAACTTGCTGATAATGTTAAGGAAAAAGCCTGGAAACTTTTAGCATCGGGTCTCAGTATGCCGCTTTTAATTAACGATAAACCTACTGTGAAAGGATTTATAGAAGCAGGTATAAAGCCTGAAGATGCTTATAATTATTGTGTGATTGGTTGTAATGAACTGGGAATTCCAGGTAAACTTATGGAAACCGCTACTCCCCAGAGTGGTACCATAAAATATTTAGAACTACTGAATGAAACATTAGCTAATTATGAAAAAAATAAAAAGCTGGATAAAATAAAGGGAATAAAAGAAATTCTCGATGATATTGAAGAAAAGATATATTCCCTGGGAATTAAAGGGAGAAAAAGGCAAAAAAAGCATCAGGTCAAATCTGCAGAGAAAGTACCAACTCCTTATACTTCCTCCTTGATGGAAGGCTGTATTCAAAATGGTAAAGATTTAAGAACAGGCATGGTTTATCATTTTCCCGGATTATATGATAGAGGTTTTACCAATACAGTTAATGCTCTGGCTGCAATTAAATATCTGGTTTTTGATACCAAAAAGTTTAGTTTTACTCAAATTATGCAGTCTGTGCGGGATAATTTCAAAAATAAAAATATTAGAAATGCCATCCTGTCTGCTCCCAGTTGGGGGAATGATCTAAATTATGTAGATCAAATTGCATTACAACTTCTAAAAAGAAGAGAAAAGGTTCTAAAGAAAGTAGACCAAGAATTCAAAGACAAATCTCATTTTGTATGCCATGTTATCAGAAGCCTGCATCATCTTGATGGCAGGAATATGCCGGCTACACCTGATGGAAGGAAAGCAGGTGATCCGCTGGCAGATAGTATTGGTGCTCAAACCGGTACTGTAAAAAATGCTGCCACAGGAATATTAAACAGTGTTCTTAAAATAAAAGCTTTCCGTTTTTATAGAGGAGGTTATAATTTAAATTTAACTCTATCCGATATAGATTTTAGCATACTCGGAGATCTAGTAGAAACATTTTTTCAGAAAAATGGTCAAGAAGTACAGATTAATGTTTTTAATGTGGAAACTCTAAAAAGAGCCAGTAAAAATCCGGAAGAGTACAAAGATTTAATTGTCAGAGTGGCCGGTTTTAGTTCCCGCTTTATCGATCTGTCTTTTTCTGAACAGCAGGAGTTGATTGAGAGGGCGGAAGCTTTCAATTGAAAAATATGAAAAGTATCACGAATTTTTTTTGAATCAGAATCAAATATAGCTCTAGAATTTGCAGTTGTGTTTTTGCATCTGCTAATTTGCCTGGTGGTGGAGGTTATGAATTATCAGAAATAATATGATTGTATTTTGGAAAATTCAACTAAGGTAAAATGTAATTTGTCTGAAGAGACGAGATATAAGAGGGTGTTAGAAAATGCAAAAAGCTTTAATTATGAATAAAAATGATAATGTCGCAGTTCTTTTAAAAGAAACTTTACCTGGTGAAAAGCTTGAAATAAAAACCAATGATAAAAATATTGTGGTAACAGTTAAGCAAAAAATTTCATTCGGACATAAGATTGCAATTAAAAAAATTTCAACAGGCAAAAAAATTATTAAGTATAATGAAGTAATTGGTAAAGCAATTAGTGATATAGATACTGGTGAGCATGTTCATATTCATAACGTTGAAAGTATTAGAGTGAAGGAATGAGAGTAAATGAAAATTATGGGTTATAGAAGAAAAAATGGTCAAATTGGAATTAGAAATCATATTGTTGTTTTACCTGCATCAATTTGTGCAAGTGAGGTAGCTACTAAGATAAGTAATAATGTAGATGGAAGTATTGCTTTATCCCATCAGCATGGATGCTGTCAAATGGGTGATGATTACGAACAAACTTTACGAACTTTATCAGGATTGGGTAGAAATCCTAATGTTGCTGCAGTATTAGTTGTTGGTCTTGGTTGTGAAAGTATTAAAATTGACAATTTGGTATACGATATTAGAAAAACAGAGAAGATAGTTACTTCTTTGAATATACAGGAATCTGGAGATTCTTTAAAGGCTATTAAAGAAGGAATAAAATTATTAATGGAAATGAAAGAGTCTATTGTGGATATGCAGAGACAGAAAGTAGATATAAAAGAGTTAATAGTAGGTTTAGAATGTGGTGGAAGTGATGCCACCTCAGGTATAACTAGTAATCCTGCTGTTGGTGTGGCTAGTGATAAATTAATATCTCTTGGTGGCACAGTAATACTTTCAGAAACTACTGAACTTATTGGGGCTGAACATATAATTGCGAAACGAACTTCTAATAAGAGTGTAGGCAATAGCTTGAAAAAAAAGGTAAAAAAGATGGAAAAACAAGCAGTGAGCAGTGGATTGGATATTAGAGGCTGTCAACCAACTCCTGGTAACATTCGGGGTGGATTAACTACCATTGAAGAAAAATCATTGGGCTGTATATATAAAGCTGGTTCAACCCCTATTCAGGAAGTTTTAGAATATGGTCAATCACCTTCAGTAACAGGTTTGTGTTTTATGGATACTCCAGGGCAGGATATTGAATCTATAACAGGAATGTTAGCGGGAGGAGCCCAAATTATCGTTTTTACAACTGGACTAGGTACTCCCACAGGAGCTCCTATTGCTCCAGTGATAAAAATTACCGGTAATAGTCAAACATATAATAAAATGAAAGTTAATATAGATATAAATGCTGGAAAAATTATTGATGATGCTCTTCCTATAAAAAAGGTAGGTGAAGAAATTATAACTGAAATTATCTCAGTTTGTAATGGAAAACTTACTAAAGCGGAAAGACATAAACATCGGGAATTTGCTATAAGCCGAATAGGAGTAACATTTTAGCTTATCCTCACGGTCATGAACATGGCTGTTCTTCTTGTTCGGTGAGTGCTATTGGCCGGGGTAATGGAAGAGAAAATAATTCAGGGGTCATTACCGCTGTTTTAGAGCCTTTAATGAAAAAGTTTTTCAGGGTTAGAGTTCAATAAAATAATGTTTGCCAAATGCTTTGTTTGTAAAACTAGTCAATCTATAATAGGTTTTCTTTAACTTTATTTAGCTGGAGGTAATTAAATTGAAAATAAGTAATGTAAAAGTTACACCTGTTGCCTGTCATGACCAACCTATACTTAATAGCTGGGGAATCCATGAAGAAATGTTTACCAGAGTTATTGTGGAAGTTGAAACTGATGCAGGAATAGCTGGAATAGGGGAAACTCACGGAGGAAAAAAGGATAAAATTGAATCTCTGGTTCCTGACTTACTTGGCAAGGATCCGTTTAATATTGAAAAACTCCGTCAGCAATTTCAAGATAGTCTTTTTGAATTTTCACCTGTAGAAATAGCTTTATGGGATATAATG
>CAZSTU010000184.1:0-5919 GCA_964609745.1 uncultured Halanaerobiaceae bacterium | reverse complement strand
AGTAAAGGAGATAGCGCTTGATGAAGATAACCCTGATAAAGGCTTTATATTCCCTTCTTATGTGGAAGATATAATGGGCCCTATCTGTTTTGATTACGGTTATGGACCCTTCCGTTGGGTATGTCTCAGTGGTAAAGATAAAGATCTGCGTAAAACAGATAAGGCTGCTGCAGAATGTATAGATCCCGACCGCAGGGCCCAGGATTATGATAACTATCACTGGATTAAAGATGCCGAAGAAAACGACCTTGTGGTTGGTTCTAAAGCGAGGATATTATACACTGATGGTTCCGGTAGGGTGAAGATTGCTCTTAAATTTAATGATATGGTAAGAAGAGGAGAAATTGGTCCTGTAATGCTGGGACGTGATCATCATGATACAGGTGGTACGGACTCCCCCTTCCGGGAAACCTCCAATATTAAGGACGGAAGTAATATAATGGCTGAAATGTCCATACACTGTTTTGCAGGTAATGCCGCCAGGGGTATGACATTAGCAGTACAGAGTAATGGCGGTGGTGTAGGTGTTGGTAAATGCTTTAACAGTGGTTTTGGACTTGTACTGGATGGTAGCAAAAGAGTTGATGAGATTATTAAGTCTTCGGTTGATTGGGATGTTCATGGAGGTGTTGCTCGCAGAGCCTGGGCCAGAAATGAAAATGCTATAAAAACAATGATACAATGGCAGGAAGATAAAAAAGGACGGGGGCATGCCACCCTACCCTATCAGGCTGATGGAGATTTTATTAATGAGGTGGTTGAAAGCAAATTGGAATAACTAATTATTATTATAATTATCCCGGGATCTGTTGTTTCAGGTTCCGGGTTTATTTTTTTTAGACCAAGGTTTAAAGGATATTATGGTTATTTATTTAATAATATTATTAAAAGAAAATTATCAGGAGTTGATAGTAATGGTAGATCTTTATGACAAATTTAATATATTACGATATGATAATGGTAAAAAAAAAGAAATTGAAGATGATATAATCAAAGAATTTCCTCTGCAGATAATGGTTAACGATAAAAATGTGGTGACACTGGTCTGCAGTCCGCAGTATATGAAGGATCTGGCCGTGGGATATCTTTTTACAGAAGGGTTTATTGATAAAAATGATTTTGAAGTTAAAAAGACAGTTGAAAATAGAATTAACGTAATTACAGCTAAAAAAAAGGAAGGAATAGAGCTTGCTCACAGGATAATAACAAGTGGATGTGGTAAAAGTACAATTTTTACCGAGCTTGATGGGAGAAAGATTAAAAAGGTCCGCTCCAGGGTAAAAGTAAGTGTTGATAATGTTTTTGCTGCTGTGAAGAAACTTTACCAGGAGTCCAAATTGTTTCAAAAAACAGGGGGAGTTCATAATTCACTAATAAAGGACTGCAATAGTGATGAATTAATCTTTCGTGAAGACATAGGTAGACATAATACTGTGGACAAGCTTGTCGGAAACTTAATCATTAAAAATAAGAAAGTAGAGAATAAGCTACTTGTGATAAGTGGGAGAATTTCTGCCGAGATTCTCCTAAAAACAGCCAGAACCGGCATACCTATACTGGCCTCACCCTCCGCCCCGACAGATAGAGCCGTACAGCTAGCTCGCAGACTGGGGATAACACTGCTGGGATTTGTCAGGGGCAGCAGGTTGAATATCTATGCCGGCGAACAGAGAATTAATTTTTAAAAATGATCTATGAAGGGATGATTTAAATTGAAAAAAACAAAAATTTTAGGACACAGGGGAGCAATGGGAAGTGCACCTGAAAACACCCGAAGTTCGTTTATAGAAGCTGTAGAACAGGGAGCAGATGGGGTTGAATTTGATGTACAAATGACAAAAGATGATAAACTTGTTGTAATCCACGATCAGACTGTTGACAGAACAACAGATGGCAGTGGTCAGATCAAAGATTTTACACTTAATGAAATAAAAAAACTTTCAATTTTGGAGGAAGAAAAAAATACAGGCAAGAAAAAAATATTGACTCTGGAAGAAACACTGGAGATAGTGGGTGAACTATCTTTAATTAATATTGAAATAAAAAACGGTCCTATACTTTACCCTGGAATTGAAGAAAAAATTATAAACCGGGTCAGAGAATTTGGTATTGCAGATAAAGTGATAGTTTCTTCTTTTAATCACTATTCTGTATATACTGCAAAAGAAATTGCTCCCGATATTAAAGCAGGGGTTCTTCTTATGTCAGGTTTATATAAGCCCTGTGAATTCGAGCGAAAAGTAGGAGTGGAGGCAGTCCACCCCTATTATTTGAGTATTAATCCTGAAACTATAAAAGAATGTCAAAAAAAGGGTATAGAAGTTAATATATTTGGTGTAAATGAAGAACATATGTTAAAAAAATTTATTGATCTGGAAGTTAACTTAATAATCACTGATTATCCAAAAAAGGCAATTAAAATAAGGGAGGAGGGAGAAAATTAAATGTTATATATTTCAACTTTTCTTAACAAGAGTGAGATAATATTTCCTATTAAAATACGGTGTTTATGAGGATGAATACTTTATTTTTACTGTTGCCTGGAGGTGATCATTTTGTATGAAGGAAAAGTCTATCGACCCCCCAGTGAAGCCAGAAGTTTAGTTTTACAGACAACTACAGGCTGTCCCTATAATCAGTGTTATTTCTGTATGATGTATAATGAGAAAAAATGTCGTATTAAATCTGTAGAAGAGATTAAAGAAGATGTAAAAAATGCCAGAAAAAAACTGGGAGATAGCTACCAATCAGTATTTTTGGCAGATGGTAATTCAATATTGATAAAAACAGAAGATCTGCTTGAAATCATAAAATATATAAAAAGATATTTTCCACAGGTGAAAAGAATTACTACCTATGGTTCCGCAAGATATGTTGTACTTAAAACTGTAGAAGAGTTGGAAGAATTGAGGGAAGCCGGTCTGACAAGAATTCATACCGGTATGGAATCAGGGGATCGAGAGGTTCTCAAAAGAATTAATAAGGGTACTGTTCCAGAAGAAATTATAAAAGCCGGCAAAAAGGTAAAGGATGCAGGGATGGAACTCAGCGAGTATTATCTGGTAGGTGTAGGTGGTGAAAGGTTGACTGAGAATCATGCCAGAAATAGTGCTGCTGTGATTAATGAGATTGATCCTGAATTTATTAGATTGAGGACATTCATACCATTACCTGACACAGTTCTTTATGATCGATATCAAAGCGGCAAATTTAGGTTGTTAGATCCCCATCAGGCATTAAAAGAAATTAAAATTTTTATTGAAAATTTGCAAGGGATAGAGAGTGAATTATTAAGTGATCATGTTTCTAATTACTGGGATATCAAGGGTAAATTGCCCGGGGATAAGGAAAAAATGGTTGCTGAGGTGGAGAAAGCTTTAAAGCAAGCTATCTCGGAGTTCAGAGACCCGGCACGGGGTTTTCTCTAAATAATACACAGGGGGAGATATTTTGAAAAAAACTGTGATGGTTATAGGTGGTGCAGGGTATATAGGTTCTCATATGGTGAAATTACTAAAAAGCAGGGATTATAAAGTTTTAGTTTATGATAATTTGTCAACAGGTTATGATAAACTATTGATGACAGATAACTTTATCAGGGGAAATCTCGGAGATAAAGAAAAGCTAAATGAGGTGTTTCGTTCTCACAATGTGGATGCTGTGATGCATTTTGCTGCATTTATTGAAGTGCGAGAATCAATGAAAAATCCTTTGAAATATTATAAGAATAATGTGTCAAGGGTAGTCAATCTTTTAGAAGTTATGCGAGAAAATGATATTAATTATTTCATTTTTTCTTCTTCAGCGGCGGTTTATGGAGAACCAGAGCGTATCCCCATAAGGGAAGAAGATGATAAATCCCCTATAAATCCTTATGGTAGAACCAAGCTTATGGTGGAAGATATATTATATGATCTTGACCGTGCCCATGATTTCAATTTTGCTTCTTTCAGGTATTTTAATGCTTCCGGGGCCGATGAAAGTGGTAAAATAGGAGAAATGCATGATCCAGAAACACATCTTATTCCTCTTGTATTAAAAACAGCCCTGGGTGAAAGAGATAAAATATATATATATGGGAATGATTATGATACCCGGGATGGGAGTTGTATCAGGGATTTTATTCATGTTAATGATCTGGCTCGTGCTCATTTAATGGGTTTGGAATATCTTTTAAAAGGAGGTAGTTCAGAATATATTAATCTCGGTTCAGGAAAGGGATATTCTGTCAAAGAAATTGTTGAAAAAAGTAAAGAAATAAGCGGAATTGATTTTGAAGTGGAGGAAACCAAGAGAAGAGAAGGTGATCCGGCGGTCCTTATTGCTGATAGTTCTAAAGCTCAAAAATTATTGGGATGGAGTCCAGAATATAATCTGGACGAAATAATTACTACTGCCTGGAACTGGCACAAAAAGCTTAAAGGTGATATGAAATATGATTAATGTTAATGAAAAAATTCCAGAGTTTCATCTACAGACACTAAACAGCAGCTATATATTGAGAGTGTTGCCTACAGGACATCTAATTAATTTACATTATGGCCATAAAATTAAGCATCGAAAGTGTTTTGATTGTCTTTATCAGAATTATAGTATTGAAGTGGGAAATGAGACTAATTATAATGAAAAATATACTCCGTTTACACTGGAAACAGCCAAATTAGAAATTTCTTCTTATGGAAAGGGAGATTATAGAGAACCTGCCATACATTTAAACTTTGCTGATAATAGCAGGGTCAGTGATTTTAAATATAAAGATTATAATATATTCAAAGGAAAAATTGGTTTTAAAAAACAACCCGAAGTCAGAAGTAAGGATAATCAGACACTTCAAATTATACTTGTAGATAAAATCAAAAGTATTGAATTACATTTGTTTTATAAAATTATTGAAAAATGTGATGTTATTGTCAGAAGTGCCAAACTGATAAATAAAAGCAATAAAAAAGTAAAAATCGAAAAAATAATGAGTTTTAATCTGGATCTTGACAATGATGATTTTGAAGTATTTACTTTAAGTGGCAAATGGATTAAAGAAGGTCAAATAAGTAAACAAACTTTAAATAAAGGAACTTATTATATTGATTCTAAAAGAGGTGTGAGCAGTTCTGAACATAATCCCTTTCTGGGATTAAATAATAATTCAGGTGAAGTTTATGGTTTTAGCTTAATATACAGCGGAAATCACCAGGGTCTTGTAGAAATTAATTCCTATGATATTATACGGATTCAAATGGGAATTAACCCCTTTGATTTCCAATGGTTGTTAGATAAGGGCGAAAAGTTTCAAACACCGGAAGTAATGCTTACCTTTTCTAAAAAAGGTTTTAATGGCATGAGTCATAATTTTCATCAAATGATAAATGATTATATTATACCATCTCAATGGCGGAAATATCCCAGGCCTATAGTTTTTAACAACTGGGAGGCCACCTATTTTGACTTTGATGAAGAGACTCTACTGGAACTGGCAAAAAAGGCCAATAAATTGGGTATGGAGCTTTTTGTGCTTGATGATGGATGGTTTGGAAGGAGAAATGATGATAGTACTTCTCTGGGAGACTGGTATGTTAATTATAATAAAATTCCTTCAGGTTTAAAGAGTCTGAGTAAAAAAATAAATGAGATTGGTCTTGATTTTGGGCTCTGGATAGAACCGGAGATGATATCTATTGATAGCAAATTATATGAAAAACATCCAGATTGGGCTGTTAAACTAAAGGATCGCGAGCCATCACAGGGGCGTAATCAGTTGTTGTTAGATTTATGTAATCCAGAGGTGGTGGATTATCTGGACAAACGTTTCACTGAGATATTTAGTGATATAAATATTAGCTATGTTAAATGGGATATGAATCGTAATTTTAGTGATATCTATTCCAGTTATTTACCTCAGGAACGACAGCAGGAATTTTATCA
>CAZSTU010000183.1:0-5926 GCA_964609745.1 uncultured Halanaerobiaceae bacterium | reverse complement strand
GCTCTTTCAAATGTGAGTTCAATCTCAGCTCTCTGTGCTGCTATAAGTGCATCTACAACTCTATCTACATTTCCCCCGGCTAGATAATGGGCTTCCAATTTGTTTGAAGTTAATTTAAGACCCGCTTTATGTGACTTTATCATAGGGCTGACTATAAGAGATGGAACAACTCTTCGTAATCTCATTCCAATTAAATCAAAAAAACTAATTTTAACACCTGCGGCAATAGCAGATATCCATAACCCGACTGGAATAAAAAACACAAAAATAATCAAAAATAAAACAATAGCAGCTATAATGATAATTGAAGATATTGTCATGTTTAAAAATCCTCCCTTTCAATTTTTTTCACAATAATTCTACTTCCTGATACATCTACAACTTTTATTTTTGCACCTTTTTCAATAAAACCACCTTCACTGACTACATCTATTCTTTTGTCATTTATCAGTGCAGTTCCGGCCGGTCTTAGTGGAGTAAGGGTTTCTCCTATCCCTCCTTTCAGTTCTTTTTTATTAATATGTGCAGTATATCCAGTTTCATTATTTTGACTTTCTCCCAAGGCAATATTTTGCCAGAAACGACTTGATCCAAAGAATTTAAATAAAATAAATGCTCCAATTAAAGAAAATAATAGGGCACTGACGAGTATTAACAAAGCGGTTTCTGTACTGGGCATAAAGAAATAAAGACTTGTAAAAATAGCAATTAAACCACCGACACCTGTAACGCCGAAGCCCGGTATTACAAAAACTTCCAATCCTATAAGTAAAATACCGGCAACAAAAAGGGCCAACAGACCCCAGTTACCATAACCGTTAATCATATAACCGCTAAAAAACAAAGAGAGACTTAATACACCCGTTGTTCCTCCAATTCCCCAGCCCGGTATCAAAGCTTCAGCCCAGAGGGCCATAAATCCAATAGTCAATAAAAGCACTGAAAAAACAGGATTTGTTATGACATTAGCTAAAATTTCAGCTGGAGAGCGTGTTACCTTTACAATCTCTGCATTTTCAGATTTTAATTTCCTTAATAAATCATTAAAATCATCAGCTGTCGTATCAGATATTTTATATTTTTCAGCTTCAGATGCGGTCATACTCAATAATTTACCCTTTTCTACTAAACCTTCGATTTCTATATCTGCATCCACCATTGCTTCTGCAATTTCCCCGTCTTTACCTCTTCTTTCTGCTGTAGAATTAAATTCAGTTCTTAAAGCTGAAATATATTTTTCTTCATTTGGTCTTGTCTCTGCAGCACCGATACTGCTGCCTGGTACCATTACAAGTTCTTCTCCTGATAGAGCGATTAAGGCTCCTGCAGACCAGGCCCGATGTGAGATAAAGGTGATTGTTGGTATATAAGTGTTAAATATTTTATCTCTAATCTGTATGGCAGAATCAACTAATCCTCCATATGTATCAATAGTTATTATAATAAGATCAGCATCTGTTTCTTCTGCTGTTTTAATTCTTCTGTCAATAAAAGTAGCCATTCCAGGATCAATATCTGAGTCAATAGGTATATTGTAAATTAGTTCAGTATTTTCTCTATTTTTAAGATCTGCACTGTATGTGGTACTACTAATAATTAATAATGTTATAAAAATTATAGATATAATATATAATTTCTTTTGCAAAAATAATTACCTCCTTTCTATATATTTTTAGATGCTTAAATATTTTGAGTATATAAAAACAATAAAAAATTAAATATATAAAATAATATCTATATAGTATAATCCAGATTATCTATATAATATATTCTAGTAAAATTAAACAATACCTTTTTATAAACTTTAAATAATAAAAACACCACTGCCCAATAAATTTTGGGCAGTGGTGTCTTATTTAATCTTTTTATAAGGTTTTTACCATTTTAAATCAGGTTGACGGGCTGCTTTAGCCTCATCCAGTTTTCTAACCACAGTATTATGAGGTGCTGACTTAACCATCTCGGCTTCTTCTTCTACTTCCTGGGCAATTTTTTGTAAGGTTTATATGAATCTATTTAGAGTTGAAATATTTTCTGTTTCAGTTGGTTCAACCATCATTGCTTCTTTAACTATCAGCGGGAAATAAATTGTAGGAGCATATTGTTCATAATCAAGCAGTCTTTTGGCCATATGCAGGGTGGTTACACCTTCTTCTTTTTTCTGTTTTATACCTGAAAGAACGAATTCATGTAAACTATTTTCTTTATATGGAAGGATAAATTCATCTTTTAATTTTTCTTTCATGTAATTAGCATTAAGAACAGCATTTTCAGTTGTTTTCTTTAATCCTGATGCCCCCAGAGCCCTTATATAAGAATAAGCCTTAAGCATAACACCATAGTTGCCGTAAAAAGCATGTACTTTACCAAGTGATTTTGGTCTATTACTATCCCAGTAGTATTTTTCATCTGTCTTCTTAAGTACAGGTTCTGGCAAATAGGGTTCAAGATAGCTTCTTACACCTACTGGTCCTGATCCCGGGCCCCCGCCTCCATGGGGTGTGGAAAAGGTTTTGTGTAAATTAAAATGAATTACATCAAAATTCATGTCACCGGGGCGGGCATAACCCATTACAGCATTCATATTTGCTCCATCATAGTATAGGAGCCCTCCAGCTTCGTGAACAATATCGGCAATTTCTATTATATCTTTTTCAAAAATCCCAAGTGTATTTGGGTTTGTTAACATTAAAGCAGCAGTATTTTCATCTACTTCTTTTCTTAATCTTTCTATATCAATCATACCTTCTTCATTAGACTCCAGTTCCACCACATCAAATCCTGCCATTGCTGCACTTGCTGGGTTTGTTCCATGTGCTGAATCAGGGACTATAACTTTGTTTCTATCAATTTTACCTTTATCCAGCAGATATTTTCGTATGATTAATAAGCCGGTCAATTCTCCATGTGCTCCTGAAGCAGGCTGCAGAGTAATATTGTCCATAACACTAATGTCTGCCAGGTAATTTTTTAAATCATAAAGTATTTTGAGAGATCCCTGTATATCTTCTTCATCCTGATAAGGATGAAGATTGGCTAGCTCAGGAATTCTGGCTATGTCTTCGTTTATCTTAGGATTATATTTCATGGTACAAGAACCAAGGGGGTAAATGCCTGAATCAACGCCATAGTTCATCTGAGATAAACTGGTAAAGTGACGGACAACATCGACTTCACTGACTTCCGGAAGTTGTGCTTCTTCTTTTCTGATATATTTTGAATCAATTAGTTCATCAATATTTTTTTTGTCTACATCAAGTCCAGGTAGTGAATAACCGGTACGCCCTTCACTACTATAATCTTTAATTAGAGGTTCCTTCATTATTCAAACACCTCCAGGGCTTTTGCGTATTCATCTAATTCTTCTTTTTTCCTTTTTTCTGTGACACTTACCAGTAGACCTTTTTTCTCTCCAAAACGTGAAATATCAATACCTGCCAGAATATTTTTCTTTTTCAGTTCTTTTACCAGTTTTTCGGCAGATACAGGTGGATCTACCAGAAATTCGTGGAAGAAATTCTGTTCATTAATAATATTAAATCCTGAAATATCACTTATTTTATCTGCCAGATAATGAGCTTTTTGTAATGATTGTTCTCCAACTTCTTTTATACCTTTACGTCCCAAGGCAGACATATAAATTGCAGAGATAAGGGCATTTAAAGCCTCATTGGAACAAATATTAGAGGGAGCCTTTTCTCTTCTAATATGCTGTTCTCTGGTCTGGAGAGCAAGAACAAAACCTTTATTACCCTCAACATCTTCTGTTGCTCCGGAAAGTCTTCCCGGTAGTTGTCGTAGATGTGACCTATTATCTTTTATTGCTATATATCCCAGGTAAGGACCACCATAATTAATAAGATTTCCCAGACTCTGACCTTCTCCAGTTACTATGTCTGCTCCAAGTTTTCCGGGGGGTGTGAGAATCCCCAGTGTAAGTGGATTGGCAATTACAATAAGCATTACTTTTTTATAATTATCCACAATTTCTTTTATTTCTGCCAGCTTTTCAATTGTTCCATAAAAATTGGGATACTGAACTACAACTGCCGCTGTATCATCATCTAATTTAGTTTTTAAATCGTCAAGATTGGTAGAAGTTTTATTAAGTGATATTTTTTCCCATTCTATGTTCTGAGGGTCACCATAACTACGAGAAACTTTACGGTATGAGGGGTGGATTCCTTCTGATAGAAGGACTTTATTTTTTCTGGTAATTCTTGTAGCCATTAATATTGATTCAGCTGTGGCAGAACCACCATCCAGCATGGAGCCGTTTACAATATCCATTCCTGTTAATTCTGCCATCATACTCTGATATTCATATAAAGCCTGGAGGGTTCCCTGGCTTAATTCTGCCTGATAGGGAGTATAAGCAGTGTAAAATTCAGAACGCAAGATAAGATGATCGACAATACTGGGTATATAATGATCATAAGAACCAGCTCCAAGAAAGGAAGTATAATCTTTCAGTGAGGTATTTTCTTTTGAGATGCTCTTAATCTCATCCATTAATTCCATCTCAGATTTACCTTCAGGGAGATCTAGATTATGATCCAGTAGGACATTTTTCGGAATAATGGAAAAAAGGTCTGCAATATTTTCTGCCCCAATTTCCTCCAGCATTTCTTTCCTTTCACGCTGAGTATTGGATATATAATCCATTATTCTAATCCCTCCAGATATTTCTCATATTCTTTTCCATTCATTAAATCATCTTTTTCACCTGTATCCTCAGGTTTAATTTTTACAATCCAACCCTCCTCATAAGGAGATTCATTAATTAACTCAGGTCTATCAAGTAATTCTTTATTAGTCTCAACAATTTCGCCACTTAGCGGCATATATATATCTGATACTGCTTTTACAGATTCTATTACTGCAAACTGCTCTGACTTATCAAGACTTTCACCTTTTTCCGGTAATTCAACAAAGACTACATCTCCCAGTTCCTCCTGAGCATAATCACTAATCCCAACAACAACTTCATTATTTTCAATTCTACCCCATTCATGACTTTCAGCAAAAAATAAATCTTTGGGTATTTCCATTTTTATCATCCCCCTTTATTATTTTTCAAGTAATAATTTTCATAATAATTATATATTTAAATTAACATAATTTCAAATAAAAGGTGTTTCTACTATTTTTGCATTTACTGATTTACCTCTAATATCGATTGATATTTTAGTTCCGGGCTCATTAAATTCATTTTCAATGTACCCAAGTCCTATGTTTTTATTTAGACTGGGAGAATAACTACCACTGGTTACCTCTCCAATTATTTTATTATTATATTTTATCTTATAGCCGTGCCGGGGTATTCCTCTTTCCATCATTTCAAAACCGGCTAATTTTTCTTTAATTCCTTCTTTTTTGATTTTTTCAAGGCTTTGTTTGCCAATAAAATCTTTTTTATCTAAATCTACAACAAAGCTGAGTCCGGCCTGTAGAGGATCAGTAGATTCGTCAATATCATTACCATGAAGACAAAGGGCTTTTTCCAGTCTCAATGTATTACGGGCCCCAAGCCCTACAGGTTTTAATCCTAATTCTTTCCCAGCTTCAAATATTTGCTGCCAGAGATGTTCAGCCTTTGATATATCAAAGTAAATTTCAAAACCATCTTCACCTGTATATCCTGTTCTGGATAATAATACATCTACTCCTGCCAATTTTCCTTCAATAAAGTGATATCCTGCCAGTTCAGTAAGTTCAATATCTGTTAGACTTGAAATGACTTTAATAGATTTTGGGCCCTGTAATGCCAGAAGAGCATATTCAAAAGAAAGATTACGCACTGATACATCTTCAGGGCTTTTTTCGTTGATCCATTTAAAATCTTTTTCAGTATTTGCTGCATTTACTACCAGCAGATATTTATTATTAGCTGTTTTGTATACAAGATAATCATCAATTATACCGC